>CAYHFP010000043.1:0-6208 GCA_964355995.1 uncultured Candidatus Saccharibacteria bacterium
AACAGGATTTAGTCAGCCCTATGCCGACACTACACCAGAATTAAAACCAATGGAGTGGAAGCCAGAAGATAACTTAAAAATTATTCCTTTAGGTGGATGCGAAGAAGTTGGTAGAAACATGACCGTTTTTGAATATGGCCAAGACATTGTCATTTTAGATATGGGCCTACAATTCCCTGAACAAGATATGCCCGGAATTGATTATGTTATCCCTAACACCGAATATTTAAAGGGCAAAGAAAAAAATATCAAAGCGGTAATATTTTCACACGGCCACTTAGACCACATTGGTGCTGGGCCAATTTTGCTAAAAAAACTTAACTATCCGCCAGTTATTGGCCGGCCTTTGACGCTGGACATGATTAAACACCGAATGGAAGATTCTGAAAAAGGCAGTTCTCAAAAACTTAATGCCAGCTATATAAAATCACTAGATGAAAAACTAGATTTGGGAAGTTTTAAAGTTTCTTGGTTTGCCATTGATCACGCCATTATGGACGCCGTCGGAGTTATTTTAGAAACTCCCGTGGCAACTGTGGTGCACCCGGGCGATTGGACCATTGAAAAAGATCCAATTGGCAGAGATATTTTGCATTACCACCAATTAGCTAATTTAAAACGCCCAACTATTTTAATGCTGGAAGCTCTTGGTGCAATTAACAATAAACCACCGGTGACCGAGCAAGAAATGCTGGATAACATTAATAAAATTATTGGTGGCGCGCCAGGAAGAACGATTATTGCTACTTTTTCCAGTCAAATAGAAAGGATTAAACAAATTTTGGAATTTGCTGCTAAAACCAATAAAAAAGTGGCGCTGGATGGATTTTCAATGAAATTAAACATTGAATTAGCCACCAATTTGGGATACATAAAAATTCCTAAAGATGTCATTATTCCGGTAGAAAAAATCAAAGAATACGCTGATAATAAAATTATTGTCATTTGCACCGGCGCACAAGGTGAAGAAATGGCAGCACTTCCTAGAATTATCGCCGGTAACCACAAGCACATTACTATTAAAAAAGAAGACACTATTATTTTCTCTTCATCGGTAATTCCGGGAAACGAAAGAACCGTGCAAAGAGTCAAAGACAACGTCTATCGCCTTTCAGATAACGTGTATCACAATGATATTATCAGTGTGCATGCTTCCGGACACACTAACATTGATGGCATTAAACAAATGCTAAGCGAGGTAAAACCTGATTATTTTATTCCGGTTTACGGAAATCATTTTATGCTTAAAGAATGCGCCCGAATTGGTTGGGGCATGGGAATCCCAAAGCACAAAGTGTTTGTGCCAGACAACGGTTCTGTTATAAAATTCACTAGAGATGGTGGCCAAATTCTAAAAGAAAAAGTGCCTTCAAATTATGTATTCGTTGATGGCTTAGGAGTTGGTGATGTCGGAGAAATTGTTTTGCGCGACCGCCAAGCACTAGCCGAAGACGGAATGTTTGTGGTAGTAGCTGTAGTGGATAGTAAAACTGGCAAAGTAAAAGGCAGTCCCGATATTATTTCGCGCGGATTCGTCTACTTGCGAGAATCCAAAGATTTACTTTCTCAAACTCGTAAAAAAACCATTGAAATTATTGAAAAAGCAGCTGGCGGACATCAACAACCAATTAATTGGTCGTATGTCAAAGAAGAAATTAGAAACAAAGTCGGCGACTTTTTAGCCACCAAGACTTCTCGAAGACCGATGGTTTTACCTGTGGTAATTGAAGTTTAAAGAAAAAGGCACTCCGTAGAGAAGTGCCCACACAGACTACTATGGCACCTAAACTGAGGTGCCTAAGTAATGACTCACCGTCATGATTACTAAACCGATAACAGTCATGACGAGGTCAAACTTCCTCATCCTCGGATCGATTTTCGGATCGCGATAAAATCGCGAAATCATGTTCCCAACGACGACTCCTAAGCCCACACAAAAGAACGCGCTCATTTCATCACCCCTTATTAAAGGCAAAATCCAACTCCCAAATTTACCTTATACTTAGCATATATATATAATTTTGTCAACACTTTCAGACTCCTCTACCTTTTGTTATAATCCATTAATAAACGCTACGAATTCGTTGCATTCGTATATTATTCGTAGATTCGCATTATAATTTTATGAAAATATTTAGTGGAATACAACCTAGTGGTGAAATCCATTTGGGAAATTATTTGGGTGCCATAAAACAATGGGTTGCCCTGCAAGAAGAAAACGACTGCATTTATTGCATCGTGGATTTGCATGCAATCACCGTCCCCTATGACCCAAAAACGTTGCAACAAAAAATAAAAGATACCGTTATTTCTTTTATTGCCGCCGGAATTAATCCAGAAAAAAGTATTATTTTTGTGCAGTCTCAAATCAAAGAACACGCGGAACTGGGCTGGCTTTTAAATACTATTTGTCCGATTGGCGAACTTCAACGAATGACTCAATACAAAGATAAATCAAAAAAGTTTACTGACAATATTAATGCTGGGCTTTTAAATTACCCTGTATTAATGGCTGGCGATATTTTATTATATAAAGCTGATGCTGTGCCAGTTGGCAAAGATCAGGAGCAACACGTTGAACTAACCCGCACTTTAGCCAAAAAATTCAATCAAAAATTTGGACAAACTTTTAAAGAGCCAGCTTCAATGATTCTAAAAGAAGGGTCAAAAATTATGTCTTTGGTGGATCCAAAAAGAAAAATGTCTAAATCTGATGAGCCAAAAAGTTGTATCTTTTTATTTGACGAACCCGAAGCCATTAGAAAAAAAATAATGTCCGCCGAAACGGATTCCGGCAAAGATGTAATTTATAATATTACCAAAAAACCGGGCATCTCTAATTTGCTAACCATTTATAGCTTGCTAACCGACCGCACTATTTCTGATATTGAAAAAGAATTTAAGGGAAAAGGTTACGGAGATTTTAAAAAATCTTTGGCACAAATTGTTATTGATAAACTTGAACCATTCCGCCGAAAACAAAAAGAACTTACAACTCGAGAAGTATATATTGAAGAAATACTAAAACAAGGACAGCGAAGAGCCCAAACGATTGCTAATCTAACGATGCAAGAAGTTCGTGAGAAGATGGGACTAAGCTAGAATCTAGAAAATAGAAAGTAGAAAATAGAATAAAACAAAAACGCCCCGATATTCATCGGGGCGTTTTTTTAGTTATTGAGAAATCTACTTAACTCTTCCCTCTTTTCATCCAATAATTCTTGATTATCGGCCTCAATCGTCAGTCTTAATAAGGGTTCGGTGTTTGATGGCCGAACATTAAACCACCAATCCTGATATTCAATAGTCACACCATCCAAAAAATCTTGCGCACCATCGGCATAATTTTCTTTTATTCTTTCTAATACTTCTTCTTTATCACTAGTTTTAAAATTCATTTCTGCTTTTACATACGGTGAAATTTCTTTAAGTATCTGTGAAACTTTTCTTTCATCTTCAGAAAGAATATTAAGTAACGTTAAAAAGGCAATAATTCCTGAATCCATATAAAAATAATCTTTAAAGCAATAATGACACGACACCTCTCCACCCATAATGCCGTTATTCTTTATTAATCCTTCTCGAACATTCACAAAACCAACCTGAGTTCTAATTGGTACTCCGCCCCATTGTTTCACAAATTTGGGTACCGCGCGAGAACAAATAGCATTATAAGCAATACCCATGCCAGGATTTTTTTGCAAAAAATATTTTGCCAATAGTAAAAGCGTAATATCTCCATTAATCAATTGCCCATTTTCATCAACTAAAAATATCCTATCGGCATCGCCGTCAAACATGAAACCAAAGTCCGCACCGTTTTGCTTAATAGCTTCTTGGATTTGATTTGAAGCATCCTTTTCTAAGGGATTAGGTGAGTGGGCAGGGAAATTTCCATCTGGCGCAAAATTCAACTCAATGATTTCAACCGGCAAAACATTTTTTAATTTTAAAATAGCATTTCCAATAACACCATTTGAAGCATCAACCACAATTTTAAAGGGCTTAATGCTACCCTTAAACTTTATCATATGCTCTATATAATCTTGCCAAATATCTTTTTTAAAAATAGTACCACTACTTTTTTCCTGAAAAATGTTTTCTTCTGAGGTTGGCAATAAATCCACGCCTCGCACCCAGATAATATCATCGCCCTTCTTAGTCATCATTTTAAAGCCATTATATTCCTTGGGATTATGGCTAGCAGTTATCATAATACCAGCGTCAAAATCATAGCTTCCCACGGCAAAATACAGCCCCTCAGTGGGCACTTGTCCAATATCGTAAATATCTGCACCCTGAGAAACAATGCCCTCACAAAGGGCTTTAAAGAGCACTGGGCCCGAAAGGCGAGCATCGTAACCAACTGCCACCCTTTTGGCGCCAGAATACTTAACAAAAGCCCTGCCTACCTGGTAAGCAGACTCTTCATCTAATTCTGCTGGATAGATACCTCGAACATCGTAGGCTTTAAAAATCGATGGATTAATCATGTTGCTTGAATCTTTAATCTTGAGCCTTGAAGCTTGAGCGTTGAGCCTTAAACCTTTAGTCTTGAGCCCCATAATTAAGCTTCAAGTTTTAAGATTTAAGAATCAAGCTATCAAGTTTCAAGTTTCAAGCTTTAAGCTTAATGGACTAATATTACCGTGAAATCCTTGATTTTTCCATAGGTATTTGGTATTATTACCTCATAATTATAAAGCTATGAAAACATACGAATTGACCTATATTATCTCTTCTAGCCTTACTGGGCCAGAATCAGATGAAGCAAAAAAGAATGTTGAAGACCTCATTTTAGAAAAAGGAGGCACTGCTTTAAAATCTGAAAAAACTCAAGCTCAACCTTTATCCTATGTAATTAAAAAACATAGTTCTGGCTATTTTGTTATTATGACTTTTCAAGTAGCTGAAGATAAAATCAAAGAAATAAAAGCTTACTTAGAAAAAGAGTCTAATATTTTGCGACACCTTTTTGTCATTAAAAAACCTTTTAAGGAAATGAAAGCAAGAAGAACCAAAAAACCAATGCTAGCAAAGGATAAAGTAGAAACTTCGGTTTTTGTACATGAAGAAAAAAAGAATGTTGGTAAAGCTGAATTAGAAGAAATTAATAAAAAATTAGAGGAAATTCTTTCAGAATAGCGACCCCAATATGCGAATGACACTCTAATCTACTAATACGGCACGCGAATAGCACGCTACAAATGTGCCCACGCGAATACGTTATTAGTAAATTCGCGTGCGATTAGTAATTAGTGTCGCTTACACAATGAATCTAAACAAAGCATTTATATTAGGCAACGTTACTCGTGACCCAGAAACAAGGTCTATGCCATCGGGTCAACCAGTAGCTTCTTTTGGGATAGCTACTAACCGATTTTACACCGATGCTTCAGGACAGAAAAAACAAGACGCCGAATTTCACAACATTGTTTGCTTTGCCAAATTAGCTGATGTTGCTTCACGATATTTAACTAAAGGAGCTCTTGTTATGATAGAAGGAAGAATTAAAACCTCAAGCTGGCAAGGCACCGATGGAGTCAAAAAATATAAAACTGAAATTATTGCTGAAAGCTTGCAATTAGGGCCACGAATGGCGGGAGGCCAACCTTCAGGGCAGACAGGACAATATCAAAAATCACAACCATCACCAAGCAAAGGTCCAGATATAAACGAAATACCGATTATCGAAGAAAACTACCACCCCCCAGTTACTATGGATGAGCCAAAGGACGGGGAGATAGATGTTAAAGATATCCCCTTCTAATTATCAATCATCAAAATCCAATTATCAATCAATCATCAATTATCAAAAAATCAATTCATTGAAAATTGAGAATTGAAAATTGAAAATTATCTAAATATGTTTTGTTACTTTTGCCAAAAAAATATCAACGAGGTAGATTATAAAAATACAGAATTACTGGCGCGTTTTATCTCTGGATTTTTTAAGATAAAACCAAGAAAAAAGACGGGCCTTTGCACTCATCACCAAAGAAAAATCGCCACTGCGGTTAAACGAGCAAGGCAGATGGGAATGATTCCTTATATGCCAGCATAAAAAGTTAGAAAATAGAAAGTAGAAAAATAGAAAATAGAATAAAAAAATCGCTGTGGCCCTAAATTACAAAAATCTTCCGAGGTATTTTTTCTAAATTTTGAAATAGAAATTTGATAGAATTTAAAAACGTAGCTGAAGGCTACG
>CAYHFP010000044.1:0-6168 GCA_964355995.1 uncultured Candidatus Saccharibacteria bacterium
GCCATAACTGCCGTCAGCGATAAGCGAAGCATAACCTTTTACAATGGCTATCGGTGCCTTGATTTGGTGAGAGGCGAAAGAAAGGAATTCTGATTTAAGTTTGTCTAACTGTTTTAATTTGCTATTACTCATCGCCAATTCTTCGGTTAAGGTTTCTAATCTTTCACGCTGTTCAACTTCGCGTTGCACACTGCGAATAAGAAGAATTCCAAAAGAAAGCACCAGAAGAAAAACCCCTGAACGGAAAACTATTGTCGTTAAGTCACCGGCAAAAACAATTTCAACAAGAGTAACAATAGATAAAATAAACGTCAAAATTTCCGTGGCAATAATTCTGATGTTTAAAAGGTGATGCCGCAAAATGGCGTAAGAGGTAAAAGCGATAAAAGGAAAGAAAAAGACCGGCCCCAAAGCGATAAAATTAGGATTATTGAAAAATGCGGGTAAAATAAAATTAAAGGTCAATAGCAAAATGAAAGTGGTAGCTGTTCCAATAAAAACAGCCCGAAACTGTTTTTTTTCAACGCCTCCCGCTTTAAATGTCTTTCGTAATAAAACAACTATACCGTAAATTATTAAAAATAAAACTAGTGCCGCGAATAAAACAATACCAGGCCCATTAATTATTTTATCTATTTTTCCAGTGGTAGATAGTTTTCCTACGCTGGAAAAAACTAGAGGCGTTAGAGTTAAAACCGCTGTCACGCTTACTAAGGGAATTAACACAAACTTATAAATCTTAGAAAATTTAAAATCGGCCCCGGGAAAAACATTAAAGAGTTGAAAAATAAAAAAGGCATGCCAGGTCGCGAAAAAAATTTCTAATCGGAATAACCACAAACTTAGTTCCACGGAGCTAACTTGATAAGCAAAGTAATTTACAACACCCCAGACAATCGTCGTTAAAGAAAAAAGTAAAAAAGTAATCGCTGTAATACTCCGTCGATTATTCCAAAAAACAATAAAACCTAATATACCAATAGCAGCAATAGCCAGACCAACAAAGAATAAATCAAGATTAATTGGGATGGACATAATGATATTATAGCATATTCAATTATATTTGTATGATTGCGCTATACAAAATTTGACAAGAACGAGTAAACAGGATAAAAATTATGTTAGTAAATCGTACCTTGAAAACAAGAAAAAGGAGGTACCAAGCTATGGGGAGATCGACAGAAGAGGTCAAAGCACGGTGCTCGATGATTCTTAATGATGAAAGAGTTGTCTCTATTAGTAAGGGAAAGTAGCAGTCCATCGGCCGCCTACGAGATGGTTTTTTCTGAGACTAAAGACGTCTCAAGGGCAAAAGCTGGCAGGTGGCTTGCGGTATTGCGTCGAGATTATATCACCGAGTATCGCAAGCTCGTTTCAACCAAATCTAGCCACGTCAGCAATGACACGGCACAGACAGAAAAGGAGAAGGACGATGGAAAAAACACAGAAAATCTTAGATCTTGAATTAATATGTTGTGAAGTACGCCGGCGGATGTTTACAACTATATTGAATGCTGGAAGTGGACATATTGGGGGCTCCTCTTCGTCTCTAGAGCTGATGGTTTCTTTATATTTTGGGGGCATCTTAAAATTTGATCCAGAGAATCCTCGTCATCCTGGCAGGGATCGAGTGCTTGTAAGAGGACATCTTGGTCCGTTACGTTATAGCATTTTTTCTCTGCTCGGATGGGTAACAGAATCGGAACTTTCTACATATCGTTCATTCGGGTCAAGACTTCAGGGTCACGAATCAATGGATTGTGTCCCCGGGGTTGATATAACGCCCAGTGGATCGTTAGGGATGGTTCTGTCTTATGGTGCAGGCTGTGCTTTTGCATTAAGAACCCAAAAATTATCATCAATGGTATATGTTTTTATTGGTGATGGTGAGGAACAAGAAGGAAATATTAGCGAAGCGGCCCGCCACATAAGCCATCTTAAACTAGGAAATGTTGTTTGTCTCTTGGATAGAAATTTAAAGCAACTTTCTAAACCTACCGAGAAGGTGGATAGCGGTGCAAATTTGATTAAAATTTGGGAAGGATATGGATGGGACATTAAAGAAATTAAGAATGGGCATTCGATTGGAGAAATCGTTGGGGTTTTGCAAGAATCAAGGCAACCAGGCAAACCGACTTTAATTATCGCAAATACGATCAAGGGGTGTGGCGTTAAGGGTTCTGAATATCATTTTAGCGGTTATCATACCATTACCACCTGCCCAAAGGAGTACATCGCTGAAGCAATCAATGGATTAGAAAAACAAGTTGAGATTTTACAATCTGATTCACGATGGTTAGATTGTGCTATCAAATCCAGAATTGAGCAAATTCCAAGGCCAGAATTAAAACCTCTGGCTGATTATCAAACTTCAGTAATAGATATAAATCCAGACCCAACCGATGATTTTGATGATGCTTTTATTTCATATTCTCGTAGCTTAGTGTCGTTATTCGAGAATATGCAACAGCTTCGTCTTTACGTGATGACAGCAGACTGGATTTCGGAAGTGCCATTTAGGGAAAGTCACTTTGACAAAGAACATATTAATTTTATAGATGTCGGAATTCACGAACAACATCTTCTTGCGATGGCACATGGAATTTCTGTTTCCGATCCGAATTCGCGAATCATGATTATCGATGGCGACTTTCTGATTTATCGGGCGAGCGATCAGCTTCAAGCCATCTCACAGGCCAAATCAAAAATGATTATTGTAGGAACTGATAGCGGAATTTGCGAGGGTAGGAATGGTTCGACTCATCAATCTACCGGCCAATCAGGCATGTTGATTAGTATGCCAGGATTACACATGTTAGAACCAGGTGATTCGGTGGACCTTTATAATTGTTTAAATTGGGCATTTACTAAATATTCCGGCCCGGTATATGTTCGTCTCCATAGCGGGTCGGTAGAAAAATTTCCAATTGAAAAAAGAAGTATAAGTTCTTACGTAGCGTATCAACCCCTGAACCAATGTAAACTTATCCTTGTAGGATCTGGTTTACCGCTGGGTCAAATGATAAAGGTTGCTAAGAAATATGACACGACAGGGGGTATTGGCATAAGGGTGATTAATGTTATTGATATGGAGCACCTCGATCGTTCATTTACTGAATTAATTGAAGGTGGTGTTCCCATTCTTACCATCTATAATGGTAATCCCCTTATTCTTCAATCTGCTGTTGCCAGAATTATTCTGGAATATGAAAAACCACGACCATCAATAATTCGAGGCCATGGTTTCACGTTGGGGACGACTGGTAGGGTGTCTGATTTATATAGATATTTCCGTTTAGATCAAGAAGGGATTGAGAAGATAATTATGGAAACATTTTCTCATTTTGAACCTTAAGTGTTTGTATCTAATAAAATTAACCCTGTCAGGTTTTAAGCCTGACAGGGTTTTCTTTTACAATATAATTTTGATGAAGCATATTTTAATCAAAATATCTTGATATTCTATTTATGGTTTCGGAAATTCTGATGGGACCATTTTGTGTTATATCTATATCACTTACTAACCTCAGAAGTTGTCTAAAAGCTACCAGAACCCAACCAGAGGAACTTTTAAATAAAGACTCATAATAATTTTTACTTTGTGAGAGCAAGATACGATCTTTCTCCTCTGACTTGAACATAGGAGCAGTTCCGGAAATATTGGGGAGTGGTAAAAAAGCTAAAAAATTAGACACTTTATTTTGCTCAAATTTTTTCACATATAATACACATTTATGTTGTTCTATATCTTCTACAATAAGGGGGCTGTTTGATCGTGATATTCTTTCCATAAAGTATAAACTGTGGCAAGCTAGTACTCTTTTATTGACTATTATCCTATTTTGAGTATGCTCTGCCTTTTTCTTTTTTCGCAAAGAAAGACTAAATAGATATCGTGAATCTTGCTCAGGAAGTTGTATTTTTAATCTTTTTATGCAGTCTTGTATCAATTCATCAACTTCTGGATTTAAAGTATTTAGTATTTGCACATCCACATTTAATTCTTTGGCGATACGGTTTATTCCCCTTTCTAACCTTAGACCTAATTTAGTATATTCAGCTGATAACTCGGGCCTAAGAATAATTTCTTCTTTTAGTGCTAACACTATTTTGCAAGGCTTATTTAGTATAGAAGCAACTCTTAGAGGCATAAAAAGCTGATAGAAGGTGTTTAAACTGATTTTTTCAATATCTTTTTTTATACATGGGCCACCAAAAATTACAGATGGTTCTTTTTCAAAGAATTGACCCAAAAAAAGACTGTCAGGAAAATCCTTGCTATTAATAAATATAGATTTTAAAGATGCTATGTCATCATCGGATAGAGAATGCTCACGTTTAAGGGCTGAAAAAAGATCTAAATTGATTGAGTTGTCTACGGTTAATGTTGAAACTATTTTTTCGAAAATCTTATTGTGGCCCAATTCGTTTAAATGAATTCCATCATCAGCAAGTAAATTTTTATAATTACACGATATCCAATCTGTAAATAAATCAAAAAGAATAACATCATTTTCTTTGCATCTTTTTTTTATAATATCATTATAAATTTTTATATTTCGGTTATAAAAATTTGTCTTTGTTTTGATTTCATCAACGGGAGTTAAACCAATAAAAAATATATCTTTGCAGTATTCTTTTGCAATTTTTATTAAGAGATGAATATTATGAGAGAATTTTTGCGGAGACGTTCTAAATTCGTTAGGTGGCCCAATCGTCTTTGAGTCATTTATTCCTATTGCAATGACGATTACGAAACAGTCAGATAAAGAGTGTTTCTTTATTCTAACTTCACATTCGGTCTTAAATCTTTTAATCAGTTCGTTTGTCGATTGGCTGGGAATTCCAAGATTATATACAGTACAATCATATTTGTTAATAATATCAAAACTTTTTGCCAGCATTGAGGGCCAACTTTTTTCTTTAGTAGTTCCTTTCCCGACTACTATACTATCTCCAAAAATTAGGACGCCGTACATATTTTAAAAATTCTAACAAATTTGTTAATGGTTATTTTTATTTTTGTTTTAATTCTTTAACTTTTCCTCCCAATATACCACCCTTAAATCTTTGCCTGTAGAGTTTTTTATCTTTAAAACCACAATCGACGGTAGACGAGAAGAGGGGTCATTCCAAAAAAACAATAAAACCCAATGTGCCGATAGCGGCAATAGCCAGACCTACCGAAAATAAATCAAGATTAATTGGGATGGACATAATTATATTATAACAAAATACCCTAAATATTGTATAGATAGCCAATTTGAAGAGAATTTGATAGGATAAAAATATGAAATTTGAGTTTATCGTCTCTAAGTGGGCTAATTTTTATTTTTTTGTTCAGAATTTATCTGAATGGCATTATAGTTGTTCAAAAGAATACAATGAAATCTGGCTAAAAAAGACAGGGAAATTATCAAAAAATGAAAAAACTGCTCTTAAAAAATTTGCTAACATTCATAAAAAATATAAATTTGGGACAATTGACGGCAAACCGATTTATTTAGGCGCCCCGTTCATTACCGGTTTAAATTATAAAAAAGTATGGGGGAAAACAAAAAGCTTGGTTAATAAAGAAGAGTATAAAGGATTAAAAAAAATTTTCGGAATTTTAAAAAAGAGATTTGAACAGATATGGACTGAAGAGATTTCAAAATTAAAAAAAGCCAAAAAACTTATAGGTCGTAATATAACTTCTCAAAATATTAAAAGGGTTTTGTCTGATTTAGAAAAATTTTATAACAAAAAATTTTCCCATAGAAGAATTATTAATGTATTCCTTTTCGCTTCTCCAAGAGAGAGTTCGGGGATTGGAGGGGGCGCGGTTCTTGGAGAAAAAGGCATTACCCTGGAAGTAAAAGATTTAAAAAATATCGATGACTATATCTTAGTGATTATCCACGAACTTACTCATAGTTTTTTAGAAAAATACTCCAAACAAAAAATCGATAAAATAGTAAAAGAAATAAGATCCCATTCAGATAAATCAATAAAGGAAATGGGTGGCACTAATTTAGTAAGCGAACTAATAATATGCTCGCTGGTTCCCGGCGGATATTTGGCTGAAAAATATTTTAAAATACCGGTTAAGAAACCAAAAAAGATAAAAGGCTACCGACAATTTCAAAGAACCCTACAGAGATCTATCGTTTTTTATCTCTATCCTTT
>CAYHFP010000045.1:0-5674 GCA_964355995.1 uncultured Candidatus Saccharibacteria bacterium
TTCTTTGCCACGGACAACCGCCGCACTTTAAAGGATTGAATCAGTATTGGAAAAATTTTTTGGGCGTTGAAACAGCAAAAAAGTTCGAGTTAGCGCTTAAAAATTTTTGGAGAAAATTGTTTCCATTCTGGCCGAAAATCAAAAATAGCTACAAAGAGATTAAAAAACCTTGTATTTTTAATGCCAGAACAGCAGTAAAATTGTCTTTATCTTATCTTCGCCTCAAAAATATCGGAGGTGATATTAAAAATTTTATAGTTATTCCGAACTTTTTAGATGAATACAATCGCGGCATTGGACCGCTAATCAAAAATACGGCTTACGCGATAATCGGGCCGTCACTCAATAACGATGCCTTCCCTCCTCAACGAATCCAACACGAATTTCTCCACTCGATAATCAATCCGCTCGTAAAAAATGTGATGGGAACGCAATTAACAAATCGCGAGCTTTCCTTAGTTAGAGAATATTTGATTCATGCAATTGTACTACGCACTCATATATCCGACCATAACTATTATCAAAAAAAAATAAGCCAACAGAAAAAACTGGGTTTCAAAAATATCGGCAAGATTCTTTTCCTGCTACAGATATACGAAAAAAACAAAGAAGATTTTAAAGATTTTCTTTTTAGAAAAAAAACCGTAATAAAAAGGGCGTGTCTATTATAGGCACGCCCTCAGCAACATTGCTGAAACTCATTTAACATCATTCGGACAAGAAGAAATTATTTTAGAATAGTTAATCTATGGAAGTTCAACTCCGATAAACGCTTTAATAAATGGAATGCGCACACTAATTGAAATCGCACTGCTTTATTATAGGAATGATCTCTTTGAGAAAATTCTTAAAGTCCCCCTTACTTCCACCATTATTTATATAGATGGCGAGTATTTTTGCACGTGCTTCTTGGTGTTTTGTGTATCCCGGATCCAGGCGCGTTAAAAGACGGCGCGCGTCTTCGTTTAAGAGGATCGTTAAAACTTCCTTAAGGTGATCTATTTGCGCTTCACTCAAGCCCTGTTCTATACAAAAAGAGGCGTATGCTTTTAAAAACTCAATATGCATAATCTCATGCATTGCGAGATCGGCGAAATCCAAGTACCGATTAAACATAAACGCGTCTTTCGTAAACGGTGCACGACTGCTTAATGTAAAACAAGCGCGATAGCGAGGTTCAAATTGCATAAGGGATACATCTATCATTATGGAGAGAATGGGGAAAAATTCTTTATCGACCTCTTTCCATCTTTTGAGTGTTGAGACAATACTTGAATTTATTAGTTGTGTTATTTCCGGCCGCTTTATTTCTGAGCTGAGCCTTTTTCTAATAAGCGACATTCTATCTCCTCTATCCTCTATTTTCTCAAGAAGTTCCGGCAGGTCAGCGGGAATATCGCCAAGATTCCATTTATCTTTCCCGCTTCGCAGGCCAAATCGTGGCTTATTAAAAATTGTTCCATACCAGTTTTCCGCCTCCCATACTTCGTCAAAGCCAATATCAATAATAGGTAAATTTTTCCCTTTGTTTTTGACCATAAAATATACAGAAATTATAAAAAATAGCGGCCACCTTTTCAAGTGGTCGCCATACGCACTCAATGAGCTGATTGTGGAGAAACCGTTTAGTAGTCGCCGCAACTGCAATCACTGCAATCACAGTTGCAATCGCATTGCATTTGGCCGCTACAACTTTCACTGAGTTCGCTTTCAGAGTAGTCAAAATAAAGGAGATTTGGTAGGATAGAGGTATGAAATTTAGATTTAAAATCAATAAATATTATTTAGTAGGATACGCAATGGCTTCAAAAAATAAGCCCTTTCCCGCTTGGAAAAAGCTCGAAGAAAGAATTTGGCAAAAATATAAAGATGAGCCAGTTTATTATTTTTTGAATTCCAAATATATAAATTTGGCATTAGAACAAATACAAGTAAACTTCTCAACTAAAAACATTACCTCTGTTTTCAAAAAGCATTCGTTGATTTTAAAGAAAATCTATCAAGAAATTTTTAAATCAAAAGAATTTAAGAAACTACATAAAGAAACAGAAAAATATTTTAATTGCGTAAAAAAACAGTGGCAAAAAAATGAGAAAAAATCACTAGGATTACTTCAAAAAATCTCTGGTCTGCCGATTCCTAAAAAACAAATATCTATCTTTATCACCCACCCTAAATCTTGCAATGGAAAAACAATTAATCAAAATGCTATCGTTTGGGGACATAAAGAAGATTGGAAAAATTATGCAACTATTTACCTTTGTCACGAATTACTCCACATTATGACTTGGCCAGGACACTTTCAGCCTCATTATGATATTCTTCACGCTCTAATTTCTTTAGCTACTAATAACGAATTAAGGATAAGACTAAATAAAAAAGGAGAATATTTTAAGGAAAGAAAATTTTATACCGAATACCAAAAAATATTCAGAAATTTAGAAAAAAAGATTTTACCGCAGTGGAAACAATATTTATTAGGTAAGTTAGGAAAAAATATTATAGAATTAAAAAATTTAATTACCGAAAAATAAAAGGGCTGCCCATAGAAACAGGCAACCCTAGTTACATACTCAATGATTAGACGGCGTACTGCAGTCTATCCACGGACAAGTATCTGGTCCGCAGTTGACGACAATTTCGCTTTTGCCAGACACAAGCTCAATCTCCAAAGTTTCTTTTTCTAAAATCTCTTCTTCCATATAGAACTTACCTCCTTTCCTATAAATCCTGTTTTAATTTAGCTTGTTTTCCATACTCCACTATAAGGATCGTATAGACACCACCAAGGCTTGCAATGAAAGTCGCTGGTTAAAAAATCTCTAGCTCGAGTTCGACAATCAAAACAACAATACCGATATTCGCAATCTCGACAAGCCTCGATTCTATCCTTGTTTAAACCTCGAACTCTTAAGGCTTCGTGTGAGAAAAAAATCTCATTTAACGGCTTCTGTTTTACATTGCCGTAGCTTATATTTCGCTCTAATAAAGAAGGATAAACTTCTCCATCAACACTAACACAAATTTGCTCTAGAAAACAATTATGGCCAAACCGATTTCGCCAAAAAACAGTGTAGTCTGTTTTAGGAAAATACGGCTTAGTAGTAAGTTGACGGTTCACTATTTCAGGGGAGATAAGATTATCACCACTTCCTCTTCCAGCTGGCTCAATAACACTTGACCTTATGTTTTTAACGCCGAGCGATTTCAAAAAGTTAACCGTCTTTTCAACATCTCTAATGTTTTTATTCATCACTATAACACATACTCTAAGTGATAAGTTTACCTTAATGGCCTTCTTTATCGAATTCAAAGTCTTGTGCCAACTACCTGCTTTCATAGTTACGCTATCGTGCACCTGAGGATTAAAGCTGTAGAAAGAAATGGCTAATTCCACGTTATTTTCCTTAAGCATCTTAAAATCGTTATCTGTCAACGGCATTCCATTAGAACTCACCTCAAGAGCTTTATAGCCAAGATCACGAGCATAGTAGATAAGGTCGAATATCAGTATTCGTCTCAAGAAGGGTTCGCCGCCAATAAATTGAACTTTTTGGCAGCCCATCTCATAACCCTCCCCCACAACTCGTTTCCAATCATCGAAAGATAATTCGCTATGCGTTACAATTTTAGTTATATCGCTTTCATTGTAACAATGAATGCAACGAAGATTACAACCGGTAGTCAATTCAAGATGCAAAACAGGCTTCCAAATTTCTTCAAGACGAGGAACGACAATTTCACGTTTTTGAAAAGCATTAACAATCTCGCCCAAATTCACTTCTTGAAGTTTATTAAGGTAAACAATGAGATCATTTTCTGATAATAAACTTCCGCTAGCCGCTTTCCCAATTGTTTCTCCATCCTTTAATTTCTCAAGAATTTTGGTGGATCTATTATTCACCGAAAACACATTCCCCGATTTAAGATCATATATCGCGCCCCTCAAGGCCCCTTTAACTAAAATACAGTCAGAATTTAAAGCGAAAAACTTTTTATTTTCCATAAAATACATCCCTTCTAAACGGCTTTGCCGCTGTTTTTTAAGGTTCTGGTTAATTAAACGATATCCTATATGTAAACTATGCTAATTTTAGAATAAGCAATCCCTCTCAATTTGTCAAGCCCTCTGGGTACATCGGTAACACTTTATATCTAAAGAAGAGCACCTTTGATTTTGTACGAAAACAGAACTGCTTACTTGTTGTTGATGTATCTCATCTTTTGCAGATTAACTGCTTTCGTCATTATCGTTTAAGTCAGAACATTCCGGGTCATTAGGAAAATCTGTGAAACCATCGCCATCGTTGTCAAGGCCATCCGAACATTGCGGAGGGGTTAAAAAACGCAATTCAAAAGCTCGGAAGGAATTTCCGGCTTGGCCCACTGATTTTATGGTGTTAGGACCGGTGGAGGTGGTATAGAAAGTAGCTAAAATACTTCCGTCGGTGTCGCGGAATTCCTCAAAAGTTGGGATGATATAACCACCACCAGGAGATTTAAACCATTGATATAGGGATAGTTCAATACCAGCGTCAGCAGCAAAAATGGCTTTAGTAGAATTAGCAATATCAGTTGATTGACGAATTTGATAAAGCATTAAAAGACCGGCAATGGTAGTGGCTCCCAGCATAATCCCGCCTAAAATGACCACGGTTAAAAGCATAACCTGACCGTTGTTAGGTGTTAGGTTATAGGTTTTAGGTTTTAGATTAAGAGTTTTAGGGTTTAGCTTTTTTATTTGCTTCATATTTTTAAGAAATCTTATTTATCACCTTGCCGAGAAGTAACAGTGGTTTGCAGGTTTGTTACTGCTGCTTCAATATTACCGCCTTTAGGTCTAACGCTTAAAATAATAGTAATTTTTGTCGGTTTATGATCGGGAGGACTAAAGGTATTACCGTCCACAATAAATTTTAAATTTTCTACTTTAACACTTTCGGCAGTAATCGGATAAAAATCACCCGTATCAACTTGACGTTTTATAGCCTGCCCTTCTAGTTTATAATTCACCGACTCATTATGAGCATTAATAAAAGATATCTCCGACAGAGGAACGGCTTGAGGATTGCCTCCGTAAAAAGATTTACCGGTGCGCATTTCTCTTGCCATCTGCTCAAGAGCCAAAGAAGCGCTATCATTAGCGGCAATCAAGGCCACAATAGATTGTTGAGTTCTTAAATTTCTAATAAATATGCTGGAAACAATAGTAATAACAATGACAAAAATCCCCATCGCCACTAAAAGCTCGACTAAAGTAAAACCCCTCTTGTGTTTCATGTTACCTGCTACCTGTTTCATAAATTTTATCTCCAGTTAAAAAAGTGGTCTTCGGCATTGATTTCAAAATTGCCGCCGCGGCTAATCCAGGTAACTATGGAATTAACTTTAAGTCCGATTATTTCATTAGGGTCATTAGGGTCGGTGATATTCTCAATTTTTATTATTCTATTAAATGGTGTCCGATTGCCGGTGGTATAGTTATAACCATCGTTTGTATCATAAAGTAAAAAAGGATTGTTAGATGAAAGAAGTTTGTAATCAAGTACATAATCTCCCGTAGTTAAACTTTGATTAAAAGCCAGCTCCTGCAGAACATTAGCATCAATTACACTTTTGACTATTTCTACTCCTTCAGCC
The DNA here is from genome assembly GCA_964355995.1 of uncultured Candidatus Saccharibacteria bacterium. Classification (GTDB taxonomy): domain Bacteria; phylum Patescibacteriota; class Minisyncoccia; order Minisyncoccales; family Staskawiczbacteraceae; genus VGLO01. The sequence continues at coordinate 5,641 of CAYHFP010000045.1, forward strand.
GCTAAATTAGCAGCAATATACTTATCAGCAATTA
>CAYHFP010000046.1:0-5594 GCA_964355995.1 uncultured Candidatus Saccharibacteria bacterium
AATACCCACCAGACCGAAATAAGTAGGTCTAATATTCTAATAGAAATTACGGAAATCAGAGCACTAAAAAATACTCACACCTGTGAGTGTTTTTTAGTTTTACATTCATTTTTGATAATGGTAAAATAACATAATGAAAAAGATTTCTTCTATTTTATTTTTGGTATTTTCTTTTCTCCTTATATCTGGGTCTGTTTTTGCCGTATCAAATGCCATTGATAATAATGCTAAATACGCTTGGTCAAATAATATTGGTTGGATAAATTTTGCGCCTACGGATAGTAATAAAAATTATGCTGGTCTTAATGTGGGCGACACTAATATTATTGGTAATGCTTGGAGTCAAAATTTTGGTTGGATTAATTTTAGTCCAAAAAATGGGGGAGTGAAAAATACTGATACTGGGAATTTATCTGGCAATGCTTTTGGAGAAAATGCCGGCTGGATAAATTTTGATGGGGTTTCTATTAATTGCGATGGTCAATTTTCCGGTAAAGCAACGGGAGATATTGTGGGAACCGTTAATTTTGATTGTGAAAATTGTGTAGTTAAAACCAGTTGGGTGCCCGCTTCTTGTGATAAAAAAAGACATAATGAATGCAATGCGGAGCTTCAGTGCGTTTCTGTTTTTGGAATCGGCTCAAACCAATGCCAAGAAGATAGCGAATGTTTACTGATAGATCCTGTTATTCCTAAAAATCCAGAAACTCCCCAAAACCCTTTTTCGCCAACCGAAATCATGAATAGCGTCAAAGATTTTTTGGGATTTATTAAAAATATTATTCAAACGCCAATCGTTTCAGCTATCACAAAAATAGTTTCAACAACGGCTTTGGTGGGAGGGGTAGCCGCAGCTGCTTTGCTTGCACTTTTTTCAAATGTTTCTTTAGTTGAAGTATTTTTATCTCCCCTCAGGTTGTTGGGTGCTTTAATGACCGTTATGGGAATCCGTAAGAGGTCTCTGCCCTGGGGAGTAGTTTATGATTCAGTTACCAAGCAACCCCTAGACCCAGCGTATGTTATTCTAAAAGATGATAGTCAAAAAGATGTTGCCACTGCAATCACTGATATTGATGGGCGTTTTGGATTTTTAGTTCAGCCGGGAAGTTATTATATTACCTCGCAAAAAACTAATTACGCTTTTCCATCACAAAAACTCGCCGGCAAAACAAGCGATGAAATTTACAACAATCTTTATTTTGGAGAAAAAATGGAAATCCAAAAATTAGGAGACATTATCAGGAAAAATATTCCGCTTGACCCAATAAAATTTGATTGGAACGAATTTGCCAAAAAGAATAAAGCCTTTATGAAATTTTATTCTCGTTATGATGCATTACTAAGAAAAATTTCTGACATATTATTTGTAGTTGGTTTTGCAGTGGCGGTGCCCGCCTTTATTTTTGCGCCATATCCTTATAATTCAATTATTTTTGTATTATACCTACTCGTTTTACTATTAAGAATTTTAGGGATAAAACCAAAATCTTTTGGCCATGTTGTTGAAAAAATATCTGGTAATCCTTTGTCTTTTGCGATTTTAAGAATTATGATGCCGTCTACTAATGTTGAGGTTAGTCATAAAATTGCTGATAAATACGGAAGATACTATTGTTTAATTCCTAGGGGTAAATATTATTTGAAAATAGAAAAGAAAAATAACGACGGCACTTATTCTTTAATACATACTTCTGCCGTTATTGATGCCTCAAAGAAGGGTATAATAAATAAAAAGTTTGAAATTTAATTTATGGCTCTCCTGTCTTTTATATTTTTTTTAATATTTGTTATACTGCTTTTGTTTTTTGTTTCCAAAATGGAAGGTTTTGGCAGGAGTGAATTGAGTTTTGTAAATCAATTAAAAAACTTTGAAAAGGGGTATTTAGCGATACAAAAAGAAAAACAGCGCGTCTTGGCGTCTATAGATAATCTGCAAGAGGGATTTTTGATTTTGGATGCAAATAATACCATTGAATACGCTAATTCTCAATTTGGTAAAATACTAGGCCTTGTGTGTAAAAAGGTAATGAATAAAAATATTTCAGAGCTCAAAGACTCTCCTAATTTAAGTCCAATCATTTCTTTGCTAGCTCAAGATGTTAAATATTCTTTTAAGAAAGAGATTCAAATTAATGAAAATCTTATATTAGAAGTTTTTATCAATCGTTTAGTTATTTCTAAAAAATGTGTGGGCACGTCAGTTGTTGTGCACGACATAACTAAAGAAAAAATTATGGGAAGCACCAAAAGGGATTTTGTTTCTTTAACGGCTCATCAATTAAATGTTCCTTTATCTACTACTAAATTATCCTTAGAAATGCTTTTAGACGGCAGTCTTGGTAAAATCACCGACGAACAGCGAGATATTATTGAAAAAACTCAAAAGAGAAATAATATGCTAATTCATCTAGTTAACGATTTATTGGATATAGCAAAAATTGAAGACAAGGGGAATTCTTATCATTGCGAAGAGGTTGATTTTGAAGCCTTAGTCAAAGAGGTGGTAGATTCAGATAAAATAGAAATGAAAAATAAAAAAATTGTTTTTGAGTTTGCAAAACCAGAAAATAAGCTTCCTAAAATAATATTAGATAGAAATAAAATGTTTTTAGCGCTTAAAAATATGTTTGATAACGCTATAAAATATACGCCAGAAAAGGGGACTATTAGCGTCGCCTTTGAAATTCGCAATAAAGAATTAGAATTTAAAATTCAAGATTCTGGCATCGGCGTTCCTAATAATGAAAAAGAAAAAATATTTGATAAATTTTTTAGGTCAAGTAATGCTATTAAGACAAACCCTTCTGGGTCTGGGTTAGGACTTTTTATTGCAAAGAATATTATAGAAGCGCACAATGGAGAGATGGGGTTTGAATCGGTTGAAAATAAGGGAAGCACCTTCTTTTTTACTATCCCCATTAAAGAGATAAAGAGTTGAATTATTTTTTGTAAGGCGTATAATGAAAAATAATAAATAAATTAACATTTATGGCAAAAAATATTTTAATTGTTGAAGACGACGATTTTTTCAGAGAGCTAATTAAAAAGAAGCTTGTGTCTGAGGGCTTTGAAGTTTTAGAGGCTCCCAATGGAGAAAGGGGAGTTGAGGTAATAGAAGAAAAAAAGCCAGATTTGATTTTACTGGATTTACTTTTACCGAATATTGATGGCTTTGAAGTTTTGCTTAAAATTAAGGCCAATAAAGAAGTAGCTTCAATACCTGTTATTATTTTATCAAACTTGGGTCAGCCAGAAGATATTGAAAGGGGATTGAAATTAGGAGCGGTGGATTTTTTAATAAAATCTCAATTTGATATTGACCAAGTGATGGATAAGATAAAGACTATTTTAAATAAATAGAGGATATAAATATCCTGTATTACCTGTGTCGTTTGTTTATGAATTCATTGCGATGCATTCATAAACTGCACTATCCTCGGTAATAGATTTAAAAACAAAAAACCCCGCGAACGGGGTTTTTTGTTTTTGGTCGGGGCGCCGAGAATCGAACTCGAGCTACAAGACCCCCAGCCTTGCGTACTACCTCTATACTACGCCCCGTTTGGGGAGATTCGTATTATACTCTCGCCATTGCTTTGATGCATTTGGCACAAGCAAGTACTCGTTCTTTTTTTCCAGTAAGCAAACGAACCCATTGTAGGTTTGGGTATTTTCTTACTTTTTGAGTAGGATTATATTTACCTCGGAGTTTTACCAACTGCCAAGACATTCCTGATTTTTTAGCACAAATAGTGCAAGTTTTTGAAGCCACGTCTTTTAAATTATTCTAATTATTCTAATTGTTCTAATTATTCTAAAACGTTTAGGTTTTAGGATTTGATTAGGTCAATTAGGTTAATTAGGTTAATTAGAATAATTCATACTATCACTTCCTTCCTTTTTTTTCAAGGTGTGTTATATTTATATTACTTATATGGATTTAATTATTACCATCTTCTCTTTAATCGTTTTGCTTCTTTCAGTGGTGATTCACGAATTGGCGCACGGCAGTGTAGCTTATTCGCTGGGCGATCCAACGGCTAAATATCAAGGAAGATTAACTTTAAACCCGTTAAAACACTTAGATCCTTTTGGGTCAGTTATTTTGCCTTTAGCATTACTCTTAATCACTGGTGGGCAAGGCCCCGTTTTTGGTTGGGCCAAACCGGTGCCAATTAATCCCTATAATTTAAAAGACCAAAAATGGGGGTCGCTTAAAGTTGCTATCGCTGGCCCCGCTTCTAATTTTTTGGTAGCAATTATTTTTGGTCTTTTGATAAGATTTTTGGGCCTACCGATGAGTCTGCCCTTTATCCAATTTTTAAGCATTATTGTTTTATATAATTTTTTATTAGCGATATTTAATTTAATTCCGATTCCACCACTGGATGGGTCTTGGATTTTATTTAATTTATTACCACAAAAATTCGCGCAAGCCGAAATATTCTTAAGGCAGTACGGGATGTTTATTTTAATTTTTCTAATTTTCTTTGGGGGATTGGACTGGCTTAATGGAGTTATTTCTTTATTATTTTATTTAGTGACAGGGGCGTAACGTGAGGGTATAGGGGTTAGATTTAAAATAAAAAAAATGCGCCGTCATCGATTTGTGAATCGACTCCGGCGCCATTAATTAATCAATTTCTCGGTCTGTTGTGATAGGAATAGCAGACGTTTAGCCATGCAAATAAGAATGCCCCTAAAATAACACTGAGAATTTTTAGAATCACCTGATCGCTTTTGAAGCAATAATACGTTCCTATTAGTAATGCTACAGAGATTGATATGTCAAATACGATGTGTCTCATCTGATGCCCCTTTTTAGTGGTTTGATTGACTGAAGCTATCTCAGATAATATTTTATTTCTAAATTATTGTCAAACACTAACTAATAGAATTAGTTAATATATATTGAATATATTGACTTCATTTTTCTTTTCTGATAGACTTTTAGTTATTAAGCGCTAAGCGCTTCATTTTATTTAAAACTCCAATGACCAAACTCCAATGACCAATGAAATGCCTAAAATGCAAATGACCAAAAAGTTTTGGAAATTTAGTAATTAGGATTTTAATTGGACATTGAGAATTGGGATTTGGGATTTCCTAGCGTGCCAACAATACATCAATTAATTAAAAAACCCAGAAAATCTATTAAAGCCAAAAAGAAGGGTGTGGCTTTGCATTTTGGTTTTAACGTTTTAAAAAACCGACCTTCAACTTATCCATCTCCATTTAAAAGGGGAGTATGCATTAAAGTATTTACTCAAACTCCAAGAAAACCAAACTCGGCGTTAAGAAAAGTGGCGCGTGTGAAATTGTCTAATGGAATGGAAGTAACTGCTTACATTCCAGGAGAAGGACACAATTTACAAGAACACTCAGTGGTATTAATTAGAGGAGGAAGAGTTAAGGACTTACCAGGAGTTCGATACCACATTGTCCGAGGAGTCTTAGACACAACTGGTGTAGAAGGCCGAAAACAAGGAAGATCACGATACGGAACCAAGTTAAAGAAAGCATAGAAATAATTTTGAATGACGAATTTTGAATTTTGAATGAAATTCGAATTCTTTAATTCTTCAAACGTGTTG
>CAYHFP010000047.1:0-5494 GCA_964355995.1 uncultured Candidatus Saccharibacteria bacterium
AAATATTTTAGATGACTTTAAAATTAAAAAAAGTTTACCGACCATTCAATATCTTCTTGAGCAAAATGCCAAAATTATTTTGATGAGCCATTTAGACGTATTAGAAAATGGCACGATGCCAACGATGGATTCAGTTAAAAGTAAATTAGAAGAATTGCTGGGCGTTAGTATTAAAAAAACCGATGATTGTGTTGGGCCGGAGGTTTTAAAGAGCGCAAATAATTTACAGACCGGCGAAATTTTGCTTTTAGAAAATGTAAGATTTCACAAAGAAGAAACAGAAAATAGTGAGGCTTTTACCAAAGAGCTTGCTGATTTAGGAGATATTTATATTAATGACGCTTTTGCGGTTTGCCATCGGGCGCACGCATCGGTCGCGGGCGTGCCAAAATATTTACCACATGGAGCAGGTTTTTTACTTGAAGAAGAATTAAAAAATTTAGATATTATTTTAAAAAATCCGGCGCGCCCGTTGGTGGTTTTGGTTGGTGGCGCGAAAGTAGAAACAAAATATAAATTTATTGAAAATATCTCAGAAATTGCCGACACGGTTTTAATCGGCGGACTTTTGAAAAAAGAAATTATTGAAGAAAATTTGCAATTTAAAAATCCGGAAAAAATTATTGGGCCAGAAGATAATTTGTCGGCCAAAGATTTAGATGAAAAAACGATAGAATTATTTTGCCAAAAAATCGCCGAAGCCAAAACGATTTTGTGGAACGGGCCATTCGGTTTTTTCGAAGAAAAAGAATTTGAAGCGGGAACCCTAAAAATTGCCCAAGCTATTATAAAAAGTGGGGCGTTTTCGGTGGTTGGTGGTGGCCAAACCGTTGAATTTTTAAATAAAGAGGGTATGCTAGATAAATTCAGTTATGTATCCACCGGTGGCGGAGCGATGTTGGATTATTTATCCGATCAACAACTCCCAGGCCTTAAAGCACTGGAATAGTAAGAAAAATAAAAATGGAAAATAAGATAAAAAATTTAATAGAGGCTTCGGACAGAATTAAACTCGCCGTGAAAAATGGCGAGCGTATTATTTTATACGGCGATTCGGATTGCGCTGGGATTACTTCGGTAACCATATTAAAAGAAGCTATTAAAAATTTGGGCGGAGATGTTTTTGCGGTTTTTTTTCCTGACCGAGAAAACGATGGCTATGGCGTAAATGCCCGCGCTGTTGAAACATTAAAAGATAAAGTGCCTGTCGCCTCGCCTGTGGACGAGGCGAACCTCGCCCCTTTTGGGCGGGCACTTTTAATTACGCTGGATTTGGGAATTGGAAATGTTAAAGAAATAAAAAAACTCAATGAACTTGGGTTTGAAGTTATGGTGATTGATCACCACGAACCTTTGGATGTGTTGCCTGAGGCAAAAATTATCGTTGATCCCAAACAAAAAGATGGAGGTGCTGAATTTTCTTATTTATGCAATGCGGGATTGGTTTATAAATTGTGCCAAGAATTGTTGGGGGCAGATTTTTCGGAAAGTTCCCAAAATAGTTTTTTGGAACTAGTGGCGCTGGCAACTATTTCTGATATGGTTCCACAAATTGAAGAAAATAAACTATTTATTGAAAGGGGACTGAGGTCTTTAAAAAATACTTTTCGCCCGGGATTACGAGCTTTTTTTGATATTTTTGGCGAAGGAGAAATTGTGTCGGGCGGATTTTTAAAAATTATTTCTACGTTAAATGCCGCCGAATCAAAAGATTGGCAAAACGAATCTTATAATTTGTTAACTAATTCGTCACCCAAAGAATGCCAAGAAATGGTGGAAAATTTAAAAGCCAAAATATTTTATAAACAGCAAAAAATAAAAGAAATATCCGAAGAAGTTTCGCGCCGAATTTCGCAAAAACCTGATGAGGCAGTTATTTTTGAAGGGGACCCAGCTTGGAAATTAACTTTGGCGGGACCGGTGGCATCCATTATTGCTGGGAGATACAATAAGCCGACATTTATCTTTAAAAAAGGGGATAGCGAATCCTGTGGTTCGGTGAGGAGTTTAAAAGAAGGACAAAGTTCGGTGGAAGCCATGAAGGCCTGCAAAGATTTCTTGATAACCTATGGTGGGCATGCCAAGGCATCGGGGTTTCGATTAAAAAACGAAGACTTGGAGCGGTTTAAAAATAAATTAAACGAGTATTTTAAAAAATATGCAAAAGGGAATTGATTATATCGGTATTGGAGTGTCATTTTTTTGTCATGATGGTGGGGGAAATGTTTTGATGGCAAAAAGAAGTATTAATACTCGCGATGAACATGGTAAGTGGGATATTGGTGGCGGTGGCATTGATATTGGCCAGACCGTTGAGGAAACATTAGAAAAGGAGATTAAAGAAGAATATGGTACTGATATTATAAAATCAGAATTTTTGGGATATCGGAATGTTTTTCGTGAGCAGGGTGATAATAAAACTCATTGGATTATGTTTGATTTTAAGGTGAAGGTTAAGCCTGAAATGGTTAAAAATGGTGAGCCACATAAATTTGATGAATTAAAGTGGTTTGCGTTTGATTCGATGCCTAAGACAGAAGATATGCATTCTCAAAACCCCAGCTTTATGAGATTATATAAAGAAAAATTATTTAGTTAATTAAAATGAAAAAAATAATTATTTATACGGATGGGGGGTCGCGTGGTAATCCCGGCAAGGCTGGGATTGGGGTGGTTTTTTATAATGAATCCGGGATTATCATCAAAAAATATGGTCAGTATTTGGGAGATCCTTTTACTAATAACGAAGCTGAATATCATGCCGTTATTTCAGGGCTAAAAACATTACTTGCGATGCCGGAATTTGTTGCCAAAGAAACTGCGGTGGAAGTTTGTAGTGATTCTCAGCTTTTGGTAAATCAAGTTTCAGGTACTTTTAAAATTAAACAAGAACACATTCGCGCCTTTGTGGTAACTATTCATAGGCTAATAGAGCAATTTGCTACCGTAAAATTTGTTTCTATCCCGCGTGAGAAAAATAAAGAAGCTGATGCGCTAGTAAATGAAGCACTGGACGCCCAAGCGGGAAGTAAATCACTGTTTTAAAATTAAGCCAAACAAAAAATTCGCTCAAAAGCGAATTTTTTGTTAGACAAGCAAGACTATAAGCCGAATTCTGTCTTGCCCGCCATAGCTTTACGCGACGGCGGGATTATCGATTATCTATCTGGGATAAATATTACTATTTACCTCTGGCGAACTACTTTTAACTGATAAGAATTATGAGATTCCTTTCAGCTTTGTTCTTGCACCCAATAAGGATTTAGCCGTTTCATTTTGGCATTTCTACCAAACTTATCCTTGCGGATACCTTTGTCTTTCGACATTGGCGTCACTGTTCGCACCTCGCACCTTACGGTGTATGGCCGTTAGCCATTATTATTTTATCTGTCTTGCGACAAGATGGTGTTCGGACTTTCCTCCCTTCTTCGCATAAAGCTTCGAAGAGCAATCGATCATCTTGCTTGCCTATTATTATCATATCAATTTTAAGGTCTATTGTCAAATTGTAAAATGCTCTAAAAAAAAGTATTATAGGGATATGGAATTATTACCAAACAATGGGAAAAATTTGGAGATTATAGTGGATGGGCGGACATTTCAAAGATATCCCGTCAAAACAAAACTCATTACCCCGGAAGATAAAAATATCGCCGAAATTGTGCATCAGTATGCATCGCCCTATGTAAAACAGGGTGATATTTTGTTTATCAGCGAAAAGGCGGTGGCAGTAACGCAGGGCCGAAGCTATCATATTAACGATATTAAACCATCGTGGTTGGCGCGCCAGCTGTCAAAATTTGTGATGAAAACTCCGGTGGGAATTGGCTTGGGCAGTCCTCAAACGATGCAATTAGCCATTGAGGAGGTCGGGGTGATGCGTATTTTGGTGGCATCAATAATTGGGGCCTTAGGAAAAATCATTGGAATTAGAGGCCTTTTTTACATCGTGGCAGGGTCTGGGGCACGTTCTATAGATGGGGCAGTGCCTTATGCTATTCCGCCTTATAACCAGTATGTTTCCAAGGGGCCGGTGCGTGCCGATGAGGTCGCCAAAGAGATTTCTGTTAAAATTGGGGCGCCCGTGGCGATTGTTGATGCCAACGATTTGGGAGTAAATATTTTGGGGGTAAGTGAAGTTATGGATAAAAAATTAATTGCCAGAATAATCAAAGATAACCCGCTTGGACAAACAGATGAGCAGACACCCGTGGGCATCATTAGAGAAACCTTTAATTGACCTAATTATACTAATTATTCTAATTAACCTAATTAAATCCTAATATAAAAATTCCTAAAACGTTTTTAGACATTCACTTATTTGGTCATTACTTAGAATAATTAGAGCAATTAGAACAATTAGAATAATTTTATAATGATTAACAAATTTCTTAACACGCAGACTCGGTCCGTCAGCATTGCCTCATTTATTTTGGCGGTTTTTTATGTGGCTTCGGCTGGATTGGGGCTTTTGCGCGATCATTTTTTGGCGGGCAATATTGGAACCGAAAGATTGGATGTGTATTACGCGGCGTTTACCATTCCTGATTTAATAGCTTTGCTGATGGTTTTTGGCGCCATTTCAGCGGCGATTATTCCTATTTTTACCGATTATTTAACAAAGTCAGAAGACGAAGCTTGGGAGTATGTCTCAGTTTTGTTGAATGTTTTTATCGTGGGACTTATAGCTGTTTGTGGTATTTTTATTTTATTTGCACCATTTTTTGTAAAATTTATTACCCCGGGATTCTCGCCAGAAAAACAAGCCACCACCGCAATGCTGATGCGGATTATGTTTTTAAGTCCGATTATTTTGGGCATCAGTAATATTGTTAGCGGAATTTTGCAAGTTTTTCATCGGTTTTTAGTAACGGCGTTGGCGCCGGTTATGTATAACTTAGGTATTATTATCGGTATTATATTTCTGACTCCGAAATTTGGTTTGGTGGGCTTGGCATGGGGAGTAGTTATTGGTGGGCTTTTGCATTTAGCCATTCAACTGCCGGCATTTTTCTTTTCCGGTTTTAAGTTTCAAGTTTCAAGTTTCAAGTTCAAAAGTTTTTTTCACCCGGGGGTGAAAAAAACTTTGGCGCTTATGGTTCCAAGATCTCTTGGTCTTGGCGCCGGGCAAATTAATATGATTGCCACCACCATTATTGCCTCAACTTTGGTTGCCGGCAGTATTGGTATTTTTACTTTGGCGAATAATTTATCAAATATGCTGATTAGTATGTTGGCAGTATCTATTTCTACGGCCATTTTTCCTTCACTTTCTCGGGTCTATTTAGAAGAAAATAAAACTGAATTTTCTCGCAAATTTTCATCTGCGTTTTTGCAATTATTATTTTTAACCGTTCCGGCTAGTGTGATTTTATTTTTTCTGCGCGCACAAATTGTCCGCGTAGTTTTAGGTAATGGACAATTTGATTGGATTGATACGCGTTTAACTGCGGCGTGTCTGGGGGTTTTTGCGGTTGGAATTTGTTTTCAAGGT
>CAYHFP010000048.1:0-5429 GCA_964355995.1 uncultured Candidatus Saccharibacteria bacterium
ACTTTCTATTTTCTAGATTCTCACATGATTGATTCACAAACACAAACTATTATTAATATATTAAATGATCCTCGATATGCGACGCTGTTTTTCATATTAATGATTTGGGCCCTTGTATGGAAAGGGGTGGCGCTTTGGAAATCGGCGCACCATAATCAAAGAAATTGGTTTATTGTTTTATTGATGGTAAATTCTTTTGGAATTTTAGAAATTTTGTATCTTGCGTATTTTCAAAAAAATAAGGCAAAAAAGATTGAACCAGAGCGAAAATCTGATTGACGCAGATTATTGCAAAGTGTAGGATAGTTTAATAAATAATAAGTCAGTGAGTAGTTGGTAGTGAGTAGTTTGTAGAATGTAAAACGTAAAACGTAAAACGTTCGTTGACTACTCACTACAAACTATAAGCTACAAACTAAATTATGGTAGAAGCATATTGCGTAAAATGTAAGGCAAAGGGTGAGATGAAAGATCCAAAAGAAGTAACGATGAAGGGAAAGGGTGGAAAAACAAGAATGGCAATGACCGGAATTTGCGGAAAATGTGGGACGAAAATGTTTAGGATTATGGGAATGCAAAAGTAAATTTATTTTTAACGCCAAGCCCCGCGGGGCTTGGCGTTTTATGTTAAAATATATTTATAGCGTAATCTCTGCTATCGCAGAAAACACACTATAAATTTTTTAATAAATTATGGAGAATTTTTTAACGACAAAACAAAAAATATTTTTGAGTTTTATTTTTGGTTTATTTTTATTGAATATAGTTGCTTGGCAGGAAGTTTTTGTGTTAGCTGGGCCACATTATCTGAAAATTGATGTGCTGGATATTGGGCAAGGCGATTCTATTTTTATTCAAACACCTAGCCGTCGCACTATTTTAATTGACGGTGGGCCCGATTCTTTGGTGCTGGAAAAATTAGCAAACAGATTACCATTTTGGCAAAAATCTTTAGATATGGTTGTTTTAACACATCCTGACCAAGACCATATTATGGGGATTTTTTCTGTTTTACAAAAATATAAAATTAATTATATTGTCTGGACGGGCATGGTTCGCGACGGAGCAAATTATCAAAGATGGATTGAGCTTTTGGCGCAAAAACAAAAAGAGGGGAGTAAAATTATTATCGTTGATGCAAATACAGATATATTTTCAGGGGGAGCTTTTATTGATGTTTTGAATCCTTTGGAAAATATAGAGGGGAAATATTTTGGCAAAACAGGAAATGATACGGGGATTGTCCTGCGCTTAATGTATGGTGATGATTCTTTTTTATTTGCGGCTGATACTTCAAGCAAAATTGAGCAAGCGCTAATTGATCGTAAGGTTAATTTAGCTTCAGATGTTTTAAAGGTTGGGCATCACGGGTCCAAATATTCAACTTCGGAAGCATTTTTGCGGGCGGTAAATCCTAAGATTGCGGTTATCTCGGTTGGCGCGCATAATACTTACGGCCACCCTACTCAGGAAGTCTTACAAAAATTACAAAAAAATGGTATAAATATATTAAGGACGGACGAGGATGGAGATGTGGAGTTGGTGAGTGATGGACAAAATATTAAAGTGATCAGCGACACTAATTACTAATCGCACACTAATTTACTAATCTGTATTCGCATACTCGTATTCGTAAATTCGGGTGTCATTCGTAAATTGGAGTCGCCTAAGAATGGATTTTCCGATTTTTAAAACTAAATCTACTGAAGGTAAAAAATTTGATTTAACCGATGCCCTCCAAAGACGGGCATATTTTAATTATAAGGCGGGCGATGAGATTAAAAAACTACAGGAATATTTAAAAGATAATACTTTTGTTGTTTATCTCTTGGGGAAAAAGGGTTCGGGGAAGGGAACTTACTCAAAGATGTTAAAAGAAATTATTGATCCGGAAAAAATAGAACATATTTCGGTGGGAGATTTAATTCGGTCGCTAGATGAGATTGTCAGAGATGATGTCAAAAAACAAGAGCTGATAGCATTTTTAGAAAAAAAATATCGAGGCCCAATTTCGCCAAAAGAGTTGGTGCAGTCCATGGTCCAAAGATCAACTAAAACTCTTTTGCCTTCAGAATTAATTTTAGCTTTGGCAGAACGAGAAATTACGCGACTTGGGAAAAAGGCGATATTTATTGATGGATTTCCACGAGACGTGGACCAAGTTTCGTTTTCATTATTTTTTAAAAATTTAATTGATTATAGAAACGACCCAGATATTTTTGTGTTAATTGATGTGCCAACCAATGTTATTGATCAACGTGTAAAACATCGAGTGATTTGTCCGCTGTGTAATACTTCGCGCAGTTTAAAATTGTTGCCGACAAAAAATATTGAATATAATAAAGAAGAAAACAAGTTTTATTTAATTTGTGACAATGTAAATTGCTCTGGAGCAAAAATGGTTGCTAAAGAAGGAGACGAGTTGGGGATTGAACCGATTCGCGCGCGACTTGAAAAGGACGGAGTATTGATGAAGCAAATTTATAATATGCACGGTATCTCAAAAATTTTATTACGAAATTCTATTCCGGTAAATAAAATAAAAGATTTTGCCGATGATTATGAAATTACTCCGGAATACGAATATTCCTTTAATGAAGAAACTAAAAAAGTAATTATTAAACAAAAGCCGTGGGAAGTTTTAGATGAAGAGGGGACTCGCTCAAATAGTTTAATGCCACCGCCAGTTGTTGTTTCTTTGGTAAAGCAATTGGTAAAAGTTTTGGGTTTATAATATTATTCTAATTTGGTAAAATATAGTAATATTTTCTTAAATATAACAATGAGATCCTTGAGGTCCTTACATTTTTTAAAAATTCCATTTTTTAAATTGAGACGAAGAAATATTCTCGTCTTTTTGACCACCCTGTTTTCCTTGGGCTTCTCTTTCCAACTTGCTCAAGCCTCCACCCTTTCCTTCGGTGAGCAAAACTATCTTACCCAATCAGCTTTCTACGAAAGCCAAGGAACCTTAAAGCCTACCGACACCACCATTCACTCAACCCCCAGTGGTGATTTTGTCATGGATCAGGCTCGCTATTCTCTGAATGCGCAATCTAGCTTAAATTACAAAAACCCAATCACCGCCGTCTACCAAGATTTAATCTTTTCAATCACTCCTCAAAATATTCAATCCAGCCAAGGCCGTCTTATTCAAAATGGTAAAGAAATCGACGGCACCGATAACCCCGAACTAAAAAACAAAGGCATCATTTACGACAATGCTTACGGACCAGGCACCAGTCTTGGCGTCATCGCCAATCCTTTAGAATTAAAAAAGATTATAAAATTAACCAAACAAGCCAGTACTCAAGATATTTCTTTCACTCTTGGTGTCCCACAAAAAACTATTTTCACTATCAACGATAAAGTTTGGGACAAGCAAGCTCCGCTTTCAGTCAAAGATGAAACTATTAAACTGCACTACAAAAATTCCGATGCCTTCATCAAACCCGCTAAAGTTTGGGATAGCGCTGGTAATGAAACTAATATTACTTTGACTCTTTCTAAGGATTATCAAGGAAATATTATTTTAACAAAAAATCTTCCGCAAGATTGGCTTGACACCGCCGTTTTCCCAATTTACACCGACGCGACGATTAGTTTTGGGAGTGAGGCGACGTTTAATACTGGGGCAACTACTACTTCTGTTGTCTGCACTCTTGATTCTACACATGTCGTAGTAGCATATAATGACGGCGCCGGTAATGCTGTCGTCGGCACAATTTCTGGAACTAGTATTTCTTTTGGCACAGAGACTACGTTTAATAGTGGGTCAACTACCACTCCTTTTGTTTCTTGTCTTGATTCTACCCATGTAGTAGTAGTTTATGCTGATAACGGTGATAATCTTAATGGTAACTCTTCTGTTGGCACAGTTTCTGGAACGAGTATCTCTTTTGGTACTGAAGCGACATTTAATAGTGGAACGACCAATGAACCGGTGGTTTCTACTCTTGATTCTACACATGTCGTAGTAGCATATAATGACGGCACAGGTAAGGGCATTGTCGGCACAGTTTCTGGAACAACTATTTCTTTTGGCACAGAAGTAGAATTTAAAAGTAGTGCGATTACCACGCCCATAGTTACTACCATTGATTCTAGTAATGTTGTAATAGTATATAAAGATTCGAGTAGTATCGGCAAGTCAGTCGTCGGCACTGTTTCTGGAACTACTATTTCTTATGGCTCAGAGGCAACTTATAATAATGCTACGACTGGTGCTGATTGGGCTTGCACTCTTGACTCCACTCATGTGGTAGTAGCTTTTGTTGATACTGCCGATACTATTTATGGTAAAGCTGTTGTCGGCACCGTTTCTGGAACTAGTATTTCTTTTGGCAGTGAAGCGACGTTCAATAGCGGAACAACTTCTGTCTCATCGGTATCATGTCTTGATTCCACACATGCGGTGACTGCATATCGCGATAATAGTGCCAGTAACTTTGGTAATTCGGCTGTCGGCACAGTTTCTGGAACCACTATTTCTTTCGGGGCTGAAGCGTCTTTTAATGCTGGTACAACCACTACTACAGGCATTACTACAATAGACTCTACACACGTGGTGATTGTTTTTAAAGATAATAGTAATAGTAGTAATGGTAACTCAGTTGTTGGAACAGCTGCTGGCATTGGCGGTGGTGCTACCAATCTTAGAGTTACCGGAACGGCAGCCGCCACCGCTGGGACTGGTGATGAATTAACTATTACGGCCTATGATGCTGGCGGAAGCGTGGATACTACTTACACCGGAGCAAAGTCTCTCACTTTTTCTGGACTAGCCACCACTAACGGCACTCCAACTATTGAAGGAACTAATCAAGGAAGTGCAACGAGTATTAACTTTACTAGTGGAGTTTCGGATTCCAACGCCGCCACTCTTTTGACCTATACAACAGAAACTGCATCACTGGATGTTTCTGATGGGACTATAGATTCAACAGGGGATGCTTCTTATGATATTGATTTAACAGTTTCTGCCGCCGCCGCCGCTAATCTCCGAGTTACCGGAACCGCATCCGTCGCCGCCGGCGCCACCGATGAACTTACCATCACCGCCAAAGATACCTACGGAAACACCGCCACCGGTTACACCGGAAGCAAGTCTCTAACTTTCTCGGGACTAGCCACCACCAACGGAACTCCAACCATCGAAGCCACAAACCAAGGCAGTGCCACATCAGTCACCTTTACTAGCGGAGTCACGAGTGGAACTAATGCTACGTTAATTACCTATACCGCCGAATCAGCATCACTCGATGTCACCGACGGCACCATCGATTCCACCGGCAACGCCTCCTACGATTTAGACTTAACCGTTTCAGCCGGAACTGCAGCCAACCTCCGAGTTACCGGAACGTCCAGCATCAGTGCCGGCGCCACCGACGAATTAACGATTACCGCCAAAGACACTTACGGAAACACCG
>CAYHFP010000049.1:0-5409 GCA_964355995.1 uncultured Candidatus Saccharibacteria bacterium
GGCCCATTCGAGGAATTGAGTATTCAAAATATATTGAACCACTACGACTAACAAGTATATTTTGCAAAATGTTAATCTCTTCTACCCATGCATCTCGCTGATTTTGCCCCAAGTCAAAATCGCTATTTCTTGTTAGCTTACCCAAAATTTCATCTGGGTTAGTTTTTAGGAAATTTATTATTGAATCAGAATAGTATTCTCGCTTCATATTAAGCAACTTTACTCCCATTTTAGGATGATTTCAATCCCAAAAGCAATACTTCAGACATAGATTGATGTATTGCTTTTCCATAAATATTACTTCCACTCAACTCCTAAAATCCCCTACTTTCAATCCTTGCTAAAATTTTTTTACTGGGATAATTTAATTCTTACAACCAAAAACCACTCGATTAAAAGTGGTTTGATGAAATATGCCATTTATGAAATTTTAAAAATTTTAATTTAAAACCCAAATCGCAAAATTCAAATACGTGGCAAAACTCACCCACAGAATATATGGAACCAGAAGCCAAGCCGCCGTTTTAGATATTTTAGTAAATACAAAAATGGTCAAAACAATGGATGCCCATAAAAGCACGATGACTGCCAACGCCCCGCCAATAGACTGACCGCCGAAAAATAAAGGTGACCAGATGGCATTTAAAACTAATTGGGCGAGAAATAACCATAGCGCCTTCTTTTTTCCTGCCTGCGCAGGCAGGTCTTTTGCATCGCTTTTCCAAATCAACCATAAAGAGATTCCCATTAACAGATACAATATTGTCCACACCGGACCAAAAATCCAACCCGGAGGATTAAGCAAGGGTTTTTGTAAAGCCACATACCAAGTAGGAATAGCAGAAATAGTAAAAAAAGAACCAATTAATCCCGCCAATTGGCAAACAATAATCGCTAAAACGAGCTTTAAAAAATCTTTTGTTTTCATATATTTATTGTAAAAAAAATAATGAATCTATACGTTATTGTTTATCGGCAAATATTATGAGCCGATTGGAAAAAGTTTTATTAATAGGGTCCCAAGTTCCTTCGCAGGTTACTATATTAAGGTGCGCTTTCCCATCGCTTGAGATAAACACTTCTGTCGCATCGGCTGCTGGATCAAAACGTCGACTCTCGCGCACGACAAAAGTAATAGTTGCCCCCTTTTCATCTTCTATATAAATTTTATCGCCCGCAATTAACTTATTTAAATTATCAAATACTGACCCTTCTCCACTTACCCATCGCCCATAGTGTCCAGAAATAACTGCATTACCATTTTCTCCCGGACGCGGACCTAATTTATACCACGCTACTTCAGAAGGGCCCTTAGGTGTATCCATTGCTCCATCGGACGTAAGGCCCACATAAATAATAGGAGCATCAACACTGATATTTGGAATTTTAAGACGACTTGGAAGTTGGGCAGAAAAAACGATAGGCATAGCTTCCTGCTGATTTCTTAAGACATTTAATTGTTCTTGCAATAAAGCGATTTGGGCTTGCAAAGAAGGAATTAAATTATTGGTACTAATAGCTAACGGTGTTATTGCGGGTAGAGCCGTGGCCGGCGCATTATTTTGTTGTAATTGACCAGCCAAATCATTATTAATAGCGGACCTTGTTAAAATTCCGACATATCCTGTTTGGCTTATATTTTGGCTTGCCTGATATTTTTTGACCGCATTAAGAGTTAAAGAATAAAAGTTTCCGGTGGCAGAACTGGCTAAAAATCCTTTGCTAATCAAAAAATTTTGTAATTGGCTTACATTATTATTGTTGGACAAACCATAATACAAATTCGCGTCCAGAGACGCAAAAGAAGATAACGGAAAAAATAATAATGATAAAAATACTAATGATAGAATATTTATTTTTTTCATATGTTCTTGTAGTATACCTTTTATTATCATAAAACAAAAACCGCTTAAAAAAAGCGGCCTGTTTTATGCACGGGGTCGTGGACGACGTTAGAACCAAGATCCAGAAACGAAAAGAGTATATTCATATACCGGATTTAAGACCAAGGGTTGAAGTTTAAATTTACTCTACCCTACTACTCACTATTGTTTTGGTGATAGTCGTTTCAACCCAGTTTAAATTTCTTTTTTTACTACGCCGGTTTTTTTATTTACGCTATACCAGCCGAACGTGGCCATATGATCAAAAGTTTGTTCATAGGCATGGATAATGTAACTATCATCAGATATGCTATCGACTTCAATAATCGGTCTGCCTCCGGTGGCGGGACTAATATGATTTAATCCGCTAAATAAAGATAACCATTCTTGAACATCTGGCAGATTTTTAACTTTTTCAGTAGCTTCGGCACTGGTTACTCCCATCACGGGTGCCGATTTTTGAATAGTAAAAAACTCCGCAGTCAAGAAAATAACAAATAAAGCTATGATAATTCCAAAAATTAAAGGCCACTTTCTCATTTTTTATAAATAATGGTTCGTTTTATAAGTGATATATAAAAATACAGGTAAAATACTACTAATGAACTATACACCTTGGGGACAAGTCCCGTGGGAGCTTCTTGGTAAAGAAAGAAAAATTTGTCTAATAAAATATCGCCAAATAATATACCCGTAAGCACCGATATCGTAGCTCCAATAAAAATGTCTTTAAAGATTTGGGGGAAATACGAGCGCTAGAAAACAAGATAGATAAAAATACCAATGAACGCATGAATCAGGGTAAATACCTGGAAGCTCGTAAAAATAATATATTCAATGCCGAGGAACAATAAACTGTGCATTGTCAGAAACGGCCAAAGAATTTTTGGAGAAGGTTTATCAGAAGATGATAATGCAAAGTTCAACCGCATAAAGTGAATTCTATCGTGGGACAGAATTAATAGTTGACGGAATACAGGTACCATTAGCCGCTTTTTCGCAAGGCACACCATTTGGTTTATAGCAATTAGTCCCTGGAGTAGAATCCTCGAGTTCTCGAGCATCCAACTCTTCTCTGGTCTTTGGAACAGGACGACCGATGCAATCTAACCACTGCCTGTATTCCTTTTCTTCATCACTCATGGAGTTGTTAGTAGCCTCATCTATCGGCGTTTCGACAGGTGATTTCTCTGGTGCTCGCCACGGCTCATTGCCATCAAAAAATGGGTAGGTTGGGGGGTTATTTCGTATCTGGCCTAAATTACCGCTTGCCCCAATAGCGTTCATTTCCTCTTCGGTAAAACAATATAAGCCGGTTTCTGGATAAAGAGCCCACGGATCGCACCCCGGCTTGTCTATTATGTGATAGTAGTCTGATTTTGAAATAGGCGTTCCATGCGCTGGTATAGTCTTTTGAGATCCGTCTTTTTTCTGCGAGTCTTCTGTCGTTTGCTGTCGGGACGGCATTGTAACATTGGCAAGCAAATCGGCAAGCAAATCATCGCCTTCATAATTTGCTTCGCTAAAATCGTGGGTATTATTGTAATCGTATTCCGATGGTCCCGCTTCTGCTACCACTAACACTGAATCACTGCCATAAGGTTTGCTGTAAAAGGATGCCATAGTAAAAGAGTATGCTATCATTTCACCCGAACCTTCTGTAAGGGGGCCGCTATACATGGCTTGATTGCTCGCAAACGAACCAACGCGTGATCCCACATGAGTCAAATCGTATTGCTCCCATGTATCCTTATCTTCAGTTGAAACTCCAGGATATGGATTATACGATGCCACATACTCCTTTGAAGATATTGGCTGACGCACTCCATCCACCCATCCATATGTGGAAACTGAAATATTTATAATCCAAGCGTTATCTCCCTTTGGCAAACTAACTACTTTTGCAAGATCATCAGCCATCATTTCCTTAAACCCCTTCTCACCCATCCCTAAATTATTGTTTGACTCCTTGGCGTAGGCTATGTTTGTCCCGTTTATAAAATCTTTGAGCATTAAAAACAACGCAGGGAATCTGGACTGTTGCACAAGCGGGCTGTCTTTTGTCGGAAGCGAAGCAAATATGGCTTGTGCCAGCAATGACCTTTCATAATCATTAATGCCTCGGTCATTTTCGATTTTTTTCAACAACGAAAACAGCGCGCCTATTTTTTTCGCATCGTTTTTGCCGACACTGTCAAATTCTTTTTGGCAAATCTCGTCAAAAATTTGCCCTTTCATTTTATCGCAAACAGTATTGCGTGCTTGCTCATGGGAAACAAAAGGTAATAACTCGGTTGGCTTTATGATTAATGTATATGTCGGCAATCTTTTTACATAAAAAATAAACCCTGTTGCTGCCGACATGGCAACAGCAATGACAATGATAGCGGTAATTACTAGTATCTTCTTTGATTTTAACAATTTAATATATTCCATAATTTTTTCATTATACCATTATCCTGACCAGATGGCTATCCACATATTCAACCAAAAACCACCTTTCGGTGGCTATAAACTTTGCGCGGGCGAGGGGATTTGAACCCCTGATCTCATCCGTGACAGGGATGTGTCTTAAACCAGGCTAGACGACGCCCGCAGGTGGCTCAATTTTTTGCAAACTTTTTATTAAAATAAAAATATTATTTTAATGTGCCGAGGGTGGGACTCGAACCCACAAACCTCCACGTTATGAATGTGGCGCTCTAACCAGTTGAGCTACCCCGGCCAAAATCAAATACTCCTTAATTTTGAATTTTGATTTTTACATTTTAAATTTTGTATGTTGCCCCTCTCCGAATTGCACGGAGGCCTGCAGCTTATGAGACTGCCGAGGTACTACTCCTCCAAGGGGCGATGTCAAAATACCGTCGCGACGGATATATAATTTTTACCACAAAAAATCTCTAAAAGCAAGACGACGGTACTACCTAAACACCGTCATTCCCGCGGAGGCGGGAATCTAGAAGCGAACACTATCCAATCTGGATCCCCGCCTTCGCGGGGATGACGAACTGACTTTACCCCTCCAAAATATTTAGTTTTTTCAGTCTCGCCAGAATCGACCCCTTGGTCCGATTAAAAGCGCTCGCCAAATCCCCCACACTAAAATCATTTTTGAAAAGTTTTTCTAATTCTTCATCTTGCTGTTTATTCCACGGCAGATAGGCGCTGGCGGTTTTTTCTCTTATTTTTTTAACGTTATACGTTTTAACACCTGCTAATGCACCTGCAAGCGAAATATTTTTTACATTTCCTCCACAAAGTTCAATAAAACTTTCACTCAATGCCTTCAATTTATCCGGCAACATTTTAGCAAGCTCAACTACCGACTCGTTTGACTCTCTTTGAAACTCCACATCTTTTTTCAAAACTTCCGGATCCACTTTAAAAGCCTGCTCGTTCCAACCCAACAAATGCAAACCAGAAAACCTCCGCACACGCGAAAGTGCCACATACCCCTGCCCATATTCAAAAACGCTTCCCAAATCCATCACCGCTTCGTCCAAACTCATTCCCTGACTTTTAT
>CAYHFP010000050.1:0-5346 GCA_964355995.1 uncultured Candidatus Saccharibacteria bacterium
TTAAGATAGATGCAATTGCCATCTTCTTTTTGTTTGAGAATGTTTGCCCCACACGCGGCCGCCTTATGAAAGTCATCAATCAAGCCAAACTCCTCAAACTGAGTTCTGTATTCACCTGACTGGTATTCTTCTTCAGCTAAATTCACTAAAAATAAACGACAGCAAAGGCCGCACTGAGAACATTTGTCTATACCCAACATATGGGTTCATAGTCAGTTAACGAGAATTGCAAATTCGAGTTAAATGAATATATCATAAAAAATTTCTACTCTGCTGAGCAGGTCGGTCTAGGACCGTGATTTGGCTAAAGCTTTTTCAATAATACCAAATTTTCTCTAACTAATGCTTCCTTTTTTGCTCTTGACCAATTTTTTAATTGGATTTCCCTTTGCATTGTTTCTTTTCGTGAACCAAACGTTTCTTGATATATGAGCTTGAACGAAGAAAAATAACGAACGTATTTAGCGGATTTTGATGTCTTATTTCTGTGTTCTGCCAGTCTTTTTTCTAAATTATTGGTTTGACCAATATATAAGGTATTTGAAGAGGTGCGAAGAATATAGATGAAATAAGACATATGGATATCTTTCGACTCCAGTTCGATACTTCGACTACACTCAAGTACTCACTGTCGCTCAAGACCTTCTTTTCTTTCATGGCTGAAAGCCTCTTCGAGCCTGAGCCTCAGAGCCGAAGGCCTGAGCGAAGTCGAGGGGCCGGTCTAGGACCCTCTCTCACTATTACTGAAAATTATTCTTTCAACGAGTTTATATAGGTGGCGGCTATTAATAAAAGTTCGGTTTTGTGTTCAGCGACAAGGTCCTCTCCGGGCAAATAAGATTTTATACCGTGCCCAACGATAGTATTAGACAAAACCTCCTTAAGTACGTCCGCCTGGGTTTCGCTCAACCCGACATCTTTATTACATAATTCGAGAAATATTAACTTCTCCCTTGCAGAAATTTCCCGTAATTGTTCCGATACATTTATGTCAGTTATGGTTCCCTCTGGAGGAATATTTTTAAACTTAATACCATCAGTAAATTTCCCCAACAGAGGTTTTTCATTTTTTGCTTGTTCATATTTCTCTACGAAAGAAATGTTTGCTTGTTCTCTTTTTTCCCCAGCCATTTTATTTCACCTCCTTTTCTTTAAAAATTCCAAATTTCTATTAAAGTATAACAAATTTATTATATTGCTGAGCAGGTCGGTCTAGGACCTTTCTATCCTTATAACTCACCTAATTTTACCACAAATGTTTACTCTGAGTGAAGCGAAGTGAGACAAATGAGACAGTATAAAAAAGAATATTCGAAATTTTATCGATATATTTTGATATACTAAAATCATGGCTAATAATAGTACCTGCATTTATTGTGGTAAACCTGCTAATACTCGGGAGCACATCCCACCAAAGCAGTTCTTTAAGGGTGTCCCAGACAGATCACTCATAACTGTTCCATCCTGTAAAGCGTGTAATGCCGGATTTCAAAAAGATGAGGACTTTTTCAGGCAGTTCTATGCTTCAATGCTCATGGCTCGATCGTCAGAGGCAAAGAAGTTGATGGAGGGTGAAATATCACGCTCAATACTTCGAACACCTGCTCTTGGTCACCAAATGTTTAGTCAGATGAAGTTAGTAGACGCATACACCAAATCAGGTTTGTATAAAGGAAAAATGACAATGTACTCGGTTAGCGACTTAGACAAAACAAGGATTGATCGAGTCGTCACGAAGATAATCAAAGGATTATTCTTTCATGAGTTTCATCAGACAATCCCAGAAGACTGGGTAATCAAGATAATTTGGATTACTCCGCAAGTCGAAAAGGAACAAAAACTAGATGAAATGGCAAAAGAACCATACTGGAGAGTTATCAAAGAAGACACTTTTGCCTACTGGATGAATTATGTTCCACAGACGTTCCAATCTGCCTGGTTATTGGATTTTTTCAAAATTCCACTCTTTTACGTTTTGGTTGTGGACAAAAAGACAGCTCACGAGGAGTATGACAAAATGTGTACACCTTAGAGGTGGATTCCTATTTACACCTTGGGTATTTTGATTGAGCAGGTCGGTCTAGGACTTCAGATATTTACTATAAATAACGTGGTCGATATGATAATAATGATCGGGTAAGTCAGCCTCTTTTTTGTATCCAATTGACTCATAAAATTTACACGCTTTCCAATCACTACCCGTTTCCAAAAATATTTTATGAGCTCCCAGCTTAGCCCCAAACTCTTCTGCTTTTAGCATTAAGGCTTTCCCGATTCCTTTCCCTCTCTCACTTTCATCAACAATGAGTGCTCCCACATGTAAAACCCCGGATTCAAATTTTCCTGAAATTGTCCCAACGATTCTCTTACCGTCCAACGCCTTGAATCTAAATTTGCGTTCTTTCCATTCTACTCTTTTACCAAAATGTTCAAAATCAACCCCATGCCAGGTTTCCTCGTTAAAAGCTTTTACTGAATTTTTTGATGTTCTAATAATTTTTATCATTTTATTAGCTGAGCAGGCCGGTCTAGAAACTTTCTATCATTATAACTCAAGGCGAAATGAGACAGTATAAAAAATTATTTTCTGGCGAGTATCTTATTAAAAAATTTATACTTTTTTCTTTGATACAATCTTAAATATTTTCCGTTCATGCTCTTTTTAAGCTCTTCGTATTGAGTGAGCAACTTTTTGTTGTTTTTAAGATCTCAAATATTTTAATTTGTTGTTTCATTGTTGAGGAATTAAGATCTGTCAAATAAAATTCAACTGAACAACCACTCCTTGTAAAATTCCACTCAATAAAGGTTTCATGTTTACTTTTGGGTTTACAAAAGAGTTTTGTCAATCTAGGAAGGTATTTATTAAAATCCTTTGGTTCAGAAAAAGCATAAATATCCAAGTCTTTTTGTCCGGCTATACCCAGAGCAGAGGCGCCCATGTACACTACTTTTAAATCAGGGTAAATCTCTTTAACAGATTGAATTATATTTTCTGCGATTTTTTGTACCTTCTTATCAAAAAGGTATATTTTTACCCTCTTACTTGCCGGAATCTTTTCAAGATATCTTTTTTGGTCTTTTGTCAACATGATCAGATTTTACTATTTTTTGTTTTTATTCTACTTTCATTTATAACAAATTTAATAAACTCAATTGTTTTCACTTTTGAACTCATTTTCTTGCCATATTGCCAGTTTTCCGCTGCCTGGATTAAATCATTCCATTGTTTATATTCTTTTTTTACCCATGAAGCGGAAGTTTTTTTTGAAGCAAGGGAATTACAGATGACTGTGTATAAAATGCGGCACAAGTTTAAAACAACATACGACTGATAATGATCATTGTTCAGGTAATTTGGATCAGTTATTTTGGGTTGCCATTCTTTAAATAAGTCTTTTATACATGCCTTTTGTACATCAACAATATCAATTGGTTTAACTAACTTTCTAAAGTTTTTGCCTAAAAGAGTAATACCTTGTTTATAAAGTAAGTAATTGTTAATTAACCATTCATTTCCATAGGTTGCTTCAGGATAAAAAACACCTTCTCCAAAATATGGTCTGGGTGTTTTTGGTGGCAGGATGTTTTTAAGCATATCAGACGGAATATATGAACATTCAATGCGCTTAGCCCACTTTTTATTTTGTTTTTCAATCTGAAAGTGTAATTGTTTAACTAATTTAAGTTCATCTGGTGTAGCTGGTTTGTTCAATATTGCCACAAGGTCTATATCACTGCTTCCTGGATTAAAGTCGCTACATGATAAAGAGCCTGTCAGATATAAACCAATTAAATTATTTCCAAAAATTCCCAGCAACCCTTTTTCGAACGAACCCAATATTTTATTTATGTCTTTATACGGAGTGGTTTTTTTCATGGACGAAACGCTAATATTATATTAGGCTTATATGTTAGCATTCAAGACAAAACTAACCAATTCTTACAAAAATTTAAAGGAAATACTTGGCTTTTTGAATTATTTCGGTCAATTGGGCGCCTGTTTTGCTGAGCAGGTCGGTCTAGGGCTGTTTTCTATAGCTTCTTTAATAGTATTTTATCACCTTTAATCAATGCCTCTTTCTTGACTAGTGACCACTGTTTCAATTGCCACTCACGCTTCATAGCTTCTTGCCGAGTTGAAAATAATTCTGAATAAACTAATTTAAAGGAATTGAAGTATCTAATATATTTGGCAGATTTGGAAGATTTATTTTTGTGTTCCTGAATTCGTTTTTCTAAATTATTCGTCTGACCGATGTAAAGAGTATTAAATGAGGTGCGAAGGATATAGACAAAATAATTCATTTAGATCGTCCCTCGATTCGCTTCGCTCACTCGGGATGTTCGACTTTTTTCTCCCCACCACTTTCTAAGATCGAAGGGCCATGGCTGTGAGCGAAGTCACGAGTTCACGAGTGACAAGTCGAACAGCTGCGGGGTTAGGATTCGAACCTAAATTAACGGGTTCAGAGCCCGCTGTGCTACCATTACACCACCCCGCACCATCTCAATTCTATCAAATTTTGAGCCTAGAAACAAGAAAAATTTTATGATACTATTTTGGTATGAAGATGAAAGTTTTTTTTCTTTCTTTACCCTTGGCAATAATTTTTGCCGGGGGGATTTTATATTTTTCCGCCCAAAAATTTTTGACTGATACTTCTTGTGGTTGCGGACCGCCAACAGCCGAAGCAACAGGTGAATATCAGGAAGCCTCCGAAACAGCAATCTTTAACAACCAGCCAGTAGATTACAAAATGGCAAAATTGACTCCCTCCGAGGAGGCCTTGAAACAACAGGAAGAGGCGGTTTTGGGGGCAACGACCGATGAGCGTTGGATTGAAATTGATCTTTCCGACCAAAAACTTTATGCCCACGAGGGAGATAAAATTGTTTATGAATTTTTGGTTTCTTCAGGAAAATGGGCACCGACTCCGACAGGAGAGTTTCGCGTTTGGATAAAACTGCGCTATACCTTAATGCATGGGGGCGATAAAGCAAAACACACCTATTACTATCTTCCAAATGTTCCTTATACCCAGTATTTTTATAAAGGTTTTGGTCTCCACGGAACTTATTGGCACAATAATTTTGGTAATCCCATGAGTCATGGTTGTGTTAATCTGGCGACCCCTGATGCCGAGAAACTTTTTTATTGGACCTCGCCATTAGTAGAGCAAGGACAAGGGATGGTTTATTCCTCGAAAGATAATCCGGGAACCAAGGTAGTTGTTCATGAGTAAGACGGGTTCCCGCCTAATCTTGCCGTTCGCCTTCAGGTACTATTCGTACACGGCTCACGGTGCGATTTTAGGCGGGTGCGCCACGTTCAGGTAAACTGAA
>CAYHFP010000051.1:0-5346 GCA_964355995.1 uncultured Candidatus Saccharibacteria bacterium
GCCACGCTACGGAATTGCCCATCGGCTTGATAAAGACACTTCTGGCCTGCTTTTGGTCGCAAAAACCACCGAGGCCTTGATTTTTTTACAAAAAAAGTTTAAAAATAGAGAGATAGAGAAGAAATACACCGCCCTAGTCACCGGAACGATTAAAGATGACTTTGGCACTATTCACACGCTTATCGGCAGATCAAAGAGTGATCCGCGCAAACAAACCGCTCATTCACTGGAATACACCGGTAAAACGGGATTGCGTGAAGCCATTAGCGAGTATAAGGTGTTGCAAAAATTTGCAGAATACACCCTGCTCGAGATTGAAATCAAAACTGGTAGAAAGCATCAAATTCGTTGCCATATGGCTTATCTTAAACATCCGATTGCCGGAGATAAATTATATGGATTTAAAGATTCGCCTACGCCAGAGGGATTAGAAAGACAATTTTTACACGCGGGGCATTTAAAAACTGAGTTGCCTTCAGGACAAATTAAAGAATTTCATTCTGATTTGCCAGAAGATTTGAAAACTTTGATATCCAAAATGCCCGTTTAAAATCTTTTCGGGTCTTTTCTCCAAATTTGGGCTGAAAATTCGTAATAATTTTTTCCCGTAACCTACGGCTACGCTAAAAAATTCTCTCAAATTTTCATCTGCCAAATTTGAAAAAAATCCCGCGAAAACATTTTGAAATTCAAAGTTAAAAAATAATTAATAATCTGGGGAAATAAAAATATGACAATGCCAACACAAGCAGAAACATTTAATAAAACAAACGAGAAAGAAATGCCAGACATTCGTCCTGGTGATGTTGTTAAGGTGCACCAAAAAATAAAAGAAGGTGACAAGGAAAGAATCCAAATTTTTGAAGGATTGGTTATTGCCCGAAAACATGGCCAAGGAATTTCAAGTATGATAACCGTTAGAAAAGTGGTTGAAGGCGTTGGCGTAGAAAGAATTTTTCCTGTGCACTCCCCTTCTCTTACCAAGATAGAAATTGTAAAATCAAGTAAAGTAAGAAGATCAAAACTTTATTACCTAAGAACCGCTAAGGGAACTAAAGCTAGACTAAAAAATAAAGCTTTGGCCGTAGCGATTGCGCCAAAAGAAACTCCTACACCAGTAGTAGAGGAAGTTATTGCAGAAGCACCAGCACAAACACCAGAAACCGAACAAAAATAATATTTACCTTAAATTACAAAATTTGTAATTTAAGGTTGCGGGCGCGGGTGGCGAAATTGGCAGACGCATATCCTTGAGGTGGATACGCCTTAAAAAAGCATGCAGGTTCGACTCCTGTCCCGCGCACCCAAACACGGACGATTAGCTCAATTGGCAGAGCATCGCATTTACACTGCGGGGGTTGCAGGTTCGAGTCCTGCATCGTCCACCCTGTTATAGCTAAACCAATATGTTATACTAAGTGTAGTATATAATTAATTGGTTTAATTATGAAGCTTAACGAAAAAAATTTAGCTAGAAAATTAAGGCGTGAGGGATTTTCCCTAAATGAGATTATAGCAAAAACAGGATTTTCTAAAGGGTCGGTAAGTCTTTGGGTTCGCGATATTGAGCTAACTTTAGAACAAAAGAAGAAATTATCTCAAAAAGGTCTAACAAAAGAATCAATTGAAAAAAGGAGAGCCACAAGATTGAATAGAGAATCAGCCCGAAGACAAGTTTTTATTGATAAGGCGAGAAAAGAAATTAAAAAATTGTCGTTGAAAGAACTAAAACTTATTGGTATATCGCTATATTGGGCAGAAGGAGGAAAAACTAAGCGAGGATTGGTCAGAGTATCAAATGGAGATCCCAAGATAATCCACTTAATGATGATGTTTTTTAAAAAAGTTTGCGATGTACCAAAAGAAAAATTCAGAGGACATATTCATATACACCACCACCTCAATATTAAAGTAGCGGAAAATTATTGGTCATCTGTTTCCGGTATTCCACTAAACCAATTTTACAAAACATACTCCAAGCCGAATAAAGGCAGTCAGAACAAAAGAGACTCGTTACCCTTTGGAACATTTGATATTTATATTTGTAATACAGAATTATTTTTAAAAATTAAGGGGTGGATTGAAGGAATATATCAACACATCACTTGAATATGCCGGTGTAGCTCAGTGGTAGAGCATCGCTCTGAAGAAGCGATGGTCGTGGGTTCGATTCCCTCCGCCGGCACAGACTAACTTGAAATTTTAAAATTCGCTTTGCGGGCGTGGTATAGTGGCTATTATACGTCCTTGCCAAGGACGAGATGGCGGTTCGATTCCGCTCGCCCGCTCAGACAACAAAAAAACCAATTCATTTTTTGATTGGTTTTTTTGTTGTCTGTGGACAGCGGAATCGAACCGCACAAAAGGGGTCGGGAAAAAGTATTTTTCCCGTGTAGGAAAACAGTGCCACGAAACGGACACGTTAGAAACCGAGGGTTTCTAAGGAGAAGCGAAGCGCCGACAGGTTTGCATTCCGCTCGCCCGCTCAAATTTTTTTATAAAAAATTTGAGCGAGGTTCGTCCCCGCCCTTTTTGGGCGAGGGCGACCCGCTCAAATAAAAATCGCCTTTGGGGCGATTTTTTGTTAGAAAATTAGTCATTTTTTGTTACTTTTTTACTGGTTTTTATCATCCTTGACGCCTGTGGATAAGTGGTGTCTGGCTATTGACAAGTTTCTCTAAATATGATAACCTATATGTATGCTCTCGAAATGGGAGTTTTTTAATAATAGGCTTAGGAGGGGGGTATATTTACTATTAAAAGTGGCTATTTTACCCCTTGAGCAGGCTCAATTGTTAAAACAAAATATATGAAAAACAACATTTTTAGCGGTAAAATCAAGACAGTTATTCTTGGTTTAGTAGCTTCAATTGTGTTATCTGGAATCTTAGTTCCCCATGCTATTAGTGCGCAAGCGCCAGCACCCGCACCAAAGGTTGTTAAAACTATCGTAATGGTGGCAACGGCTTACTCTAGCACAAAAGCCCAAACCGACGATACTCCTTTTATTGGTGCTTCCGGCAAATATGTGTTTGACGGAATGGTCGCTAATAACGGTTTAAAGTTTGGAACGAAGATTAGAATCCCTGAATTATATGGTAATAAAATTTTTACCGTAGAAGATAGAATGCATAAAAGAAAAGGTATTTATCATGTTGACGTTTGGTTCCCGACTTATGCAGCTGCAAAAAAGTTTGGTGCTAAATATAATGTGAAAATAGAGGTATTAGAAAGTTAAATTAAAACAAAAAGCCCCGTTCGCGGGGCTTTTTGTTTTAGACAATTTTAGGCAATAAAAAACTGCTACAAGCATCGTGCTTGAGCAGTTATGAAGACTTAAGCCAACCAACGGCCTGTTTTCTATCAGGGAAAATTAAGCTTACTAGACTTTGAGCCTCTTCTGAAGTAAACAGGGCCTTACGCACACAATCTGAAACATCACAGAATGCCAATCTACCACTCTTTTCAATTAATAGATTGTGCAAAAAGAGAAGCTTGAGTAAAAGACTACAATCGACGTCATCAACCTCGGTGAATTCAATAAGCATCAGCCTTTTACGATAAGCATATACTAGTGAATTCAACCTAAGTCCAATACTTTCAATTGCACCTTTACCTATCAAGCGATCATGAAAATCAATAATGGTCACGCCATCCGTATCTAAGTATCCAATATAGTTTTTTCCCCACATAGAGTAACTCCAAAAAGTGATTTGTGAAATAGCTAATTTCCATACTACGCCTAGATTAAAATAAAACAATAGGGCTCCCAAAAAGGGAGCCCTATTGTTTGCATTGTGCCCAAGGCGGGAGTCGAACCCGCATGAGGAAGCCTCGCAACATTTTAAGTGTTGTGCGTATACCATTCCGCCACCTGGGCAAGTAAATTTACTTTATAACTTGAAAACTTGATAACTTTTAACTTCACACGGAGGCCTGGGTGGGAATCGCACCCACGTATAAGGGATTTGCAGTCCCTTGCTTTACTACTTAGCTACCAGGCCGTATTTTATTTTCAGCAAATCTCTTTGTTGATGAGATTTTAAAAAACGTTCTCTTTTTACTGCTTCACTCCTTGTAACAAATATCTCGCTTCCGAGCAACTGCCATGGTCGATAAAATTTTGTTGATCTCGTTTTGCCAGAATTGTGAAAATATAATCTTCTTTCTAGATCTTCAGTTGAACCAATATATAAATCATTATTTTTTAAACTTTTTAAAAAATATACATAATAGCTCATCATTTTTCTTGTCTGGCTTCGCCAGATCTGGCGAAGCCAGACTTTACTACTTAGCTACCAGGCCATAACTGAATTCCATTTTACTATATTTAGGCTCCATTTCAAGACACCTATTTACTTCACCAGCACTTGTCGTCGTTGTCATCCCCGATTTAGTCGGGGATCCAGAGACTCTAGATTCCCGCCTTCGCGGGAATGACAGTGGGCTGAAAAAAATTATTTTTTCTCTTTTATCTTTTCCAAAAGTTCTTCAACGCGCGAGGCCTGTGCAATTTCTTTGTCACGCACAAAAATTATTTTTGGAATTGGTCGCATATTCAACATTTTATTTATTTTTTGTTGAACATCGTAAACTCCTTTATTTAAAGTCTCCACCACTTTATTGGTTTGATCTTCCGGAAAAACGGAAATATAGGCTTTGGTTTGAATTAAGTTAGGCGAAGTGTCCATGTGGGTGAGTGTCACCAAATGTCCGGAAAAGTTAAAATCGCGCAAAATAATTTTGCTAACTTCGTGTTCTAAAAGTGAATTTACTTTGTCGATTCTATTGCTCATTTTTAAATTTTATAGTAATTTTAAATGGGTTGCTCCTTCAATCACAAGGAATAATACAATGACTATGAGTAATGCTCGCAGGGCTTTCATCGCTCAAAAAATCCTTTCTTGGGCCCTTGATAATGACCAGGAATTGGCGAGAAAAATTGCGCAAAAAGCTAATGAAATTGGTGAAGACGATTCAATCAGGATTCTAAGTGACACCCATTCGATTAGTAGGGTAAATTCAATAACCGAACAAGAGATTAGAGAATTTTTAGATCCTTGGGTAAAAAATGACACATAGGTGTCGCGAGTATTAGTCGTGTATTCAAAGCACGACTTTTTTATTTCCCTTCGACACGACTCAGGGCAAGCAAATTGATTATTTAAAAATTGATTAAAAATTTTAAATTGAAAATTGAAAATTCCGCGCGCGTCGCGACGCGCGCGGTTAAAGTATTCCCTTTTGTCGTTCCTCCACCCAAGCCACCACCACATCCTTTTCTTCAATCTTAACATTACCTTCAAATAAAATTCCCGCTTCGTCGCCCTTCACTAATTTTTCAAT
>CAYHFP010000052.1:0-5293 GCA_964355995.1 uncultured Candidatus Saccharibacteria bacterium
CACCGCCGCGTCCAGACTCATTCCCTGACTTTTATGCACCGTAATCGCCCACGCCAATCGCAAAGGCAACTGCGAAACCTTGGCGCGCACTTTTCCGTCTTCTTCCACCACCCAATCCATGGGACTTACCGTAATTCTTCTGCCGTTTCTCGTTTTTATAATTGGCTCATCGGTTTCTTTGGCAAACCCTTCCACCATTCCCAGCGTGCCATTTACAAACCCTTCCTTCATATTATTTTTTGTAAACATCACCGACGCACCGGCTTTTAAACAAAGTGACTCGGGCGAAAGACAACCTCTTTTTATGGCAGATACTAATGCCTCAGGGCCTTGCGAAGCCATCGCAAACGTTTTTTCTTTTGCATTCAGCGAATCCAAAATTTCGTTATTGACCCTATCTACATCCAAATTATACGAAAATAATTTCGGCGCATCCTTGGGCGCAAAATCGTAATCAATTCTTCTGGCTTCAATTTTTTGCAAATGAGTTTGCGAAAATGCATCGCGACGAATCGCCGACAAAACATCTAAAAAATCTTGGTCGTCTTGGCGATGTTGTTCGGTTAAATAGCAAGTAATTAATTTGGCTTTTTTAAAAGCCAAAGAATCATAGGCAAACCTGCCGTCGGGTTCTTGCATTAAAGACATTTGCGCCTCGGGTTCTTTGGGCTCTGATTTTATAATCGGGGGCAACTGAAAAAAGTCTCCTACCAACACCACTTGCATCCCGCCAAATGGTGCGCTACTTTTTTTTATTTCTTTGCAAACGGCGTCCACCATCGAAAAAGTTTTTCCAGAAAGCATCGAAATTTCATCAATGATTAACACCTTGGCGCGCTTAACTCGCTTGGTAACATAATCGGTGGTGGCGATTTTTTTAATGTCGCGATCGCTTAATTCGTTTTTGATTCCAATACCGCTCCAAGAATGAATCGTCAGTCCGCCAATGTGCGTTGCCGAAATTCCCGTGGAAGCCGTAATAGCTGGCTCAATATCGTGGGCACGCAAATAATCCACATACTCGTTAATCGTATGCGTTTTTCCAGCTCCGGGCGAGCCCGTCAAAAAAACGTTATGCCCCATTTTTAAAATTTTTAAAGCCTCGTTTTGAGTCATCGTATCCAGCGACACCAATTACTAATCGCACACTAATCTACTAATGGCCGTCGCTTGCGAGCGACGGCCCGTATTCGTAAATTCGAGTGTCATTCGTAAATTAGTGTCGCTTTATTTTTACACCAAATACATTTCTGTTTTCCGCTCCGCATCCACTTTCACTAATTCCGCTTCCCCGCGTAAAATCTTTTCAAAAGGCCCACAGGCAAAACATTTTTGACCAGCGCGCGGACATTTAAAAGCGTCTTCGCCAACGGCTTTGGCTATTTTTATTTTTTCCGCAATCCCAATTATTTTTTCTTTCGCCGCTTCGGTATTTGGCATCGGCATTTGTGTTGGCGCATCACTTCTTTCTATATACCAATAATAAACTCCCGACACTTTTCTTTTTTGTTCGGCATTTAAAAGTAAAACATAAATCGGCAGTTGCAAAGAATCTTTATCTTCGTCGTTTTTGCCGGTTTTAAAATCAATTACCCGCACCGAATCATCTTCTGGCACATATTGAAGCCAATCAATTTTTCCATTTAAAATAATATTTTTTTCTTCTGATAGAAAAAAATTCGGTGGCATATTATTTTGATGCTCCGGTAATTTCACCGCTTTTTCTAAAAGGGGCCCCATATTTTTTGCGACACGTAAAATCATCGCACGCCCGCGCTCCTTGGCTTCTGCCTCTTCTTCTGGTGTTTTAAACCCACCAATTTTTCCAGAATATTTTTTCCAATTTTCTTCAAATTGATCCAATAGCGGCTGGCGGGCGCGCTCCTCGGCCTTGTAATTTAAAAGACCTTCTAGCGTATCGTGCACCGCGCTTCCCAGCGAAAGCGGTACGCCAACGGTATTTATTTTTCGCCCGCTGGCATTACGATAAATATTTTTTAGATAATAAGCCCGCGGACATTTTAAAAAGTCATTTAAAGAAGAATGCGAAACCCAAATAGCTGTATATTTATCTCCTGGCATAATTTATTATATTAGTTATCTTACTACTTCCTTTAATAATGTAAAAGTATCAGCATTTTTCACGCTAAATCGCACTACTCCCAACACTTGCCCACGTTCATTTTGCACATAGACTCGCCATTTTCCCTCAGCCAAATTGCTCAGCCACGAATATCCTTTATACCCATCCTTTCGCCCGCCATTAATAATAAAAGATAATTTCCCTTTATCAATCCACTCTTTTTTTATTTCATCATAATATTGCCAACGGTGCACGATAGTAGTTTGTAATTTAGCGGGTGCGAAAATTGCGGTGTATAAATAAATTTTCTCGCCGGGCTTCGCATAAATTGTCTGTCCAAAAATGGCGGTTTTAAAAAAGTTTTCAGATTCAGATTTCATCACATATTTTCCACCGGATAAATATAAATTATGATAAACGCCAGCATCTCGCAGAGCCAACGGAATCGGCGGAATAATATTAGTAAAATAAAGCAAATTCATAATTATCGTTATGCAAAAAATTGAAACAATGATATTCTTTTTTTGTTGACGTAAATTTTCAAGCCACTTTGATAAAAAATGCACATCTAGTAAAAATAACACCAAACTGCCGAGACTAGCCAAAACAAAAAGCCAAGCCGATAGCGACGCCAATAAAAATGGTAAAGCTAAAGACACAAGTGATATTGTACAGAAAAAATAAACACTCACTTGCACCCATAATTTTTCAAGATAATCCCTAAATCTTTCATTAAAAATCATCAGTAAAACAACCATGCCAAAAAGCGGCCAACTCACCGAAAATGCGCCCGAAAACCAGTAAAAAATCAAAGATGACCCCAAAAGTGCTCCAAAAGTAAATTGCAACAAAAGTGGCGCAAACAAGCGCATATAATTTAGCAAAGCCGATATTGGTAATTTTTGTTCATCATAAAAATGAATAAATAAAATGGCACTTCCCGCTAAAAACCACTGGGCAAATAATATTGCTAAAGTTGTCCTTATTTCAATATTGGCAAAGGTAATATAATCCAGCAAAAATCCGCCAACCAACATCGTCGGCATTAATAATTTTTCATATCTATCATAAAGTTCACGCACCCGTTGATATTGAGAAATAACAAAAGTCTTCATAATATTTCTTTCAATTTTTGCCAAATCGCATACATCGCATAAGTATCTAATTTACAATACTCTTTTAAATCGCGAATTATTTTGGCTTTTTCTTGGTCCCCCATTTTTCCGGCCGACATTTCGTTCCATTTTTGGCTGGCGGTTCCACCTTCTTGAATTTGTAATTTTTTATAAGATAATTCTGGCACTAAAACCGGAAGCACATTTTTAATAGAAACTCGGCCCTTAAAGTTTTTGTCCACGTAAAATTGTTTTGAAAATATTTCCATTAAATCATAAACACGCGCATTGGTAGTTTCCAAAAACATTTTAAAATCTGGGTTTCGCCTCGCCAATTCATTATTTATTTTACACTCAAATCCTTTGTTCCACACAATGATACTCCCCTTTTCTCCAATATCTTTTTGTAAAGATTTTATTATTTCCAAACTTGGGTCAGTTCCCCCAGCAAATAAAAATTCAAAGTGGCGTGGTTCGGTTTTGGGCGAATCTAAAACATAAAGCGAATACTGAAACGGAATTTGCTGATAGGGAGAAAATCCATCAAATCTGGGAATCGCCGACGGAAAAGTTTCATAGTCCAAAAAATAAAGTGGAAAAACTAGCGAATCTAATTCTTTTTTAATATTTATAGCATCCACTAATTTTCTGCCAGTTAAATGCGTTTCAATTCGGTTTTGCTGGGCAAGGGTTAAAGTATCATAAATTTCTTCTGGCACATCAGCCAAATCAAAAATACCCACATCCACCATTTCTTGCAATTTTGATTTACTTAAACCAATGCGCGAAATATCATGCACACCATAAGCGGGCACTTTTTCGTTGGAATATTTAAAAGTTGAGCAATGGTTTGACCTGCCTTTATAAACACAGTCGCAATAACCTTTTGGCTCTTCTTCTTGCGAAATATATTTAAGCGCCAGATCCATTTCCTTTGCCACTTCTTCTTTTCTATCTTCAACTTCTTCTGTCACATCCGCCGTGACAAATAATTGATTAATATTTATTTCACCTTTTCGCACATATTCAGAATTTAAGTGAATCACAAAAGCCTTTTTTATTTTAAGCCCTATTTTTTCTAATAAATTTATCTGAAAAGCCAAATCGTGATAATGCGTTTTTTTATCAACGTCACTGGTGGATTTTACTTCATAAATATTATATTTTCCGTCATCACATAATTCCAAAATGTCCGATGCCGCCAAAAATCCGTCCTTTAAAAAAGCTGGCTGGAAAATAACCTTCTCTCCATTTTTAATTAATTCCTGAGTTTTTTCTTCCGCCACTTCTCCGCGCCCTTCAATTAAAACACCACTAGGAAATAATCCCCGTGCCACCAATTCTACTTCATTTCCGGTTTCAATAATTTGTTTTTCAAAATCCGAAAGCTCGCCAGAATTATATATTTCTGGATCGTGAATTTTATACCAAGCGTTTTTCTTGCACTCCCGAAAAATCAAATAGTCAGTTTTAGATAAAGTAATATTTTCCATAATTTTTTTACAAAACGTAAATCACATCCTTTCTCTCCACTACCACCTTCCACTTGGCTTTTTTGGCGTGGGCATATAATTTGGCGTTGGGGTTAAAGCAAATGGGGTTTTGGACTGTTTTTAGCATCGAAATATCGCCTTCTGAGTCCCCAACTCCTACTGACCCTTTTAAACTGGCGCCGATGCCAGCTACCGCGCGCTCTAAAATTTTGGCTTTGTCGTTAATTAAATCGGTATATAAAGTTTTACCGGTAAATTTTCCTTTTTTATCAACTTCGTAAATTCTACCATAGACTTTATCAAACCCCCAATTTTTACAAAATGCATCTACCAATTCTTTTGGAGAATGAGAAATAGCTAGCAAGTAATAATTTTTCTTTTTTAAATCCGCCACTAGTTGCCTGGTATAACGATACACTCGGCTATGGTGCATACCAATCATTTTTTTGGCCACTTTTAAAAATTCAGCATGATTAACTCCTTTAATATTTTTTTCGAAGGCTTTGACTACCGCGTGGATATAATCTTCGTAAGAGCCTTTGCGGTCTATCCAATTCTGATAAGCCTTGGCATATATTTTGCTAGTATTTTTAGAAAAAATC
>CAYHFP010000053.1:0-5115 GCA_964355995.1 uncultured Candidatus Saccharibacteria bacterium
TTTTCAGCGTAAAGATTTAATAATTCTTTGGCTAATTTTTCAACATCTTCTTTGATTTTTCTTTTAATGGTTTGCCAAAGTTCTGAGCCGAGGCGCGAAACGGCGGGATCGGCAAAACCTACATATCGGGAAAGTTTTCGCTCTAATTCTATAGGCACAAAAAGACGGTCGTTTTTAGCGTATTCTAAAATATAGTATTCGTTTTCGGTTTTGGTTTTTGTCTTATCATTTTCAATGACTATTTTTTCAATTCCGCAAAATTTGGCAACGCCGTGATCCAAATGCACCAAAAAATCTCCCACTTTTATATTTTTTAAATCGGCAAAAAGTTTTTGTGATTTTAATTTTTTCTGCAAAACTTCGCGGGATTTTTCTTCGTTTTCAATTTTAATATCTAGTAAAGTTATGGTTTCAATAGTGTTTCCCAAAAAATCTAACCTCACGGCTTGCGCCATATTAATAGGGAAGACCTCAATAATGCCTCCCTTTTGTGAAAACTCGCCCGGGTCAGAAACCTTGAATACTTTTTCGTATCCCATTTCATCTAATTTTCGCAAAACTTCCATTAAGCTATGGTTTTCATTTTTTTTCAAAAATAAGATATTATCTTGAAAAAATGATTGGGTTTTGGATGATCGCAGTATTTCATCTAGATTTTCTCCAAACCAAAAAACCTGCTTCTCTAAAAAGTAGGGGGTGATAGATACTATTAAAATTTTTTCTAGTGAATCCATTTCGATATCGTGATTATGTATTAATAATCAGAAATAGTCAAAACATTGACATATTTTATAAAGGGTGTATTATAAAAATCGTGTCGCAATTATCATTTTGGTGATTGGGCAAGTTCTTTATTTAAGGAGGTGTGCGATGTCAGATTCGCATGCTATTAGTGGATGGGCTTCGGATGCTCCGACGCCTGCCCAGCTTGTAGAATTTTTCTCTCAGATCAAAAATGGCCGAATCACCAAGAAGAGGCTCCAAGAGCTCATTTGCGGTGGAGTAGTCCGCGAGCCAGTCTCATGGCACCAAGCCACCCAGATTGTTTACGAACTCTGCAATCTTGGTGACGAATTTC
Organism: uncultured Candidatus Saccharibacteria bacterium; assembly: GCA_964355995.1. Taxonomy (GTDB): domain Bacteria; phylum Patescibacteriota; class Minisyncoccia; order Minisyncoccales; family Staskawiczbacteraceae; genus VGLO01. The sequence goes on from CAYHFP010000053.1 coordinate 1,079, forward strand.
GCGAAGCCATCCAGAATTTTGACTTCACTGATGAGGAGGGATTCTGGAAGTGCCTAATGGTCAAAGGATTGACCCATGCGAAGATCGTGAAGGCCTACGAAAAGGCCGGCGTTCCTCTCGAGCTCTATGGAAGGAATCTCGAAGAGGTGATTGATAAGGAAAAGGAGCAACGATGCCCAAGCAAAGGCTCTTACCTCGTCAAATTCCATAACAATATGGAAGCCGAACCGTCGGAAGGTGAACCTGAGTCCGCCAACATGCGAAAAGAGAAGGGGTGTCAGGATGACACTTTGCTGGAGCGGTTGTTTGTGGGCCTAGTTGTCTTTTTAACAGGGCAAGGCCACTTAGACCGAGAAGTCGTGACGCTCTGCGCTGGCTCGCGTGATTCCGGTGGCGGTGTTCCGTTCGTGTTTTTCTTTTCTGGCTCTGGCCGGGTGCGCGTCGTTTGGCGTCGCCCTGCTAATCGCCTTGTCGATCTGCGTGCCCGCTCCGCAAGTTTCCCGTCGTGAGGTTTGCTTGTTTTTTATAACGCACCGCAGTGCGTTTGAAAAACGAGCAACAAAACCGCGTATTCAAGAAGATTTGAATTCGCGGTATTTTTTTACGGAAATGTTTTTATCGGTTATATTCATTTTTAAGATCTATTGAGAAATAAGAATTAACTGCAAATTCCATATTTCTGCTAAAAATTTGCTATAATTTCTCGGCGGGCCCAAAGGGCAAGCCTTAAAATTCTATCAAATTTTTATCTAAAAATCTGAAATTTTCGTTTTAATTCTTATTTCTCAATAGATCTTTTGCTTTTTCTAGACCCTCTTTAACAAACATATCTAGTGCTTCGGCTACTTTTTCAATATGTAAGCTTTCTATTTCTTCTTGACTGAATTTCTTTAAAACGACTTCTTCGGCCCTTTGGTCACCGGTGGCAATACCGATTTTTAATCTGGCAAAATCGTTATTTCCTAAATGTTGAATAATCGATTCGATGCCTTTATGTCCGCCGGCGCTACTTTTTTGCGTAAATTTTATTTTTCCAAGTGGCATGTCGATATCGTCTTGAATAACTAGAAGTGTTGCTTCCTTATTTTTTAACATTGCTTGCACGGCTTTGCCGGATTCGTTCATGAAGGTTTCTGGTTTTACTAGTGTAATATCGTCTTTTTCGGAAATAAGAGAATGATATTTTTTTGAAAGTTTAAATTCAGGGAAATTATTTTTTTTTGCAAAAAAATCAACGGCCATAGATCCGGCGTTGTGACGAGTATTATTAAATTTTTCTCCGGGGTTACCCAAGCCAACAATGATTGTCATAATCTGATGTATTGTATGATAATGATTGTATCACTTTTTTAATATTTTGCTATGGGGATATCGAGCCCTTGACACCTTTTTTAATGAGAGTAACATTGATTTTAGTTTCAATTTTATTCGCAGTTCTTTCAAGTTAGGAAAGGAGTCAAGAGTTTGTCTGTAGCTCGAAGATGTTACTTTTCTTTTTTTTCTTGTCTAAGAAAAAGGAACCGTCCATGCCAGCAGGAACTCTTAAGCGTCGTCAGCTCACTCGTGGCCAAGAGAAACATTTCTTTGATCAGGCCATCGGAGCTGATGGTACGCTGGCGTCACAGGGCGCGTCAGCAGTCATGAGTTTTTGCATGATGCGTTTCGGGGTCAATCTTGACTTCGAAGCTGTGTCAAAATTCCTTGTGAGGCACGCGGCATTGGTTCGTCGCGCCAATAAGAAGAGAAGGAGGACTCGACCCAGGTGATCCACAAATAGGTGTGGATTAAACAAGGGCGATAGAGCAAGGAGGCTCGAGAAGAAGATTGGAACGAGGGGGAGGCGCTTTTCGTTTTTTCTTTCTTCTCAGGCTTTGTGAAAGGGTAGATGCAATGATTGCTTCAAGGAATGGCATTTTCGGCAATTTGGCGAATTTCATTCGACGGAATGCGCCCAAGGGTCGTCAGGCCAATGATGGAGATGCCTTGAAAATTAAGGAGTTGATTCAGGCCGAGAACCTGAGGACGAATCAGGATAATCAGCTTGAACAAGCTTCGGTCTATGCAATCAAGACCTTCTTGAATGATCATTCGCCCCAACGGGTTGGGGCAGTGGCCTAATTAGGCGTAGGTCAAATATTGAGTCACCGCGCAACTTGCGCCGTGGCTCTCTTTTTTTACACCCCTCTGAGTGTCTTGCAATAAACTAAAAAATATGATATATTAGACCTACTTAATTTAAACTATGGAGGAAAATACTCAACCAACTCAAGAGCCAGTTTCTGCAAAAAATACCAATAAGATTGTGAGGGCTTATTTTTTGATGGCTTGGGAGTTTTTAAAAATTGTTATTATTGCGGCACTGATTGTTTTACCGATTCGGTATTATGTTTTTCAGCCGTTTATTGTAAAAGGAGAATCAATGGTGCCGACATTTCAAACGGGGGACTATTTAATAGTAGATGAATTTTCTTATATTATTGGTGAGCCAAAGCGTGGCGATATTGTGGTTTTAAAATACCCCTTAGATATGAGTCAGCGTTTTATTAAAAGAGTCATTGGACTTCCCTTAGAAACAATTGATATTCGCGATGGTAAAATAACGATAACTAAAGAAGGAGAGAATATTATTTTAGATGAAAAAAAATATTTGCCTGCTAGTTTAATAACTGATGGTAGTGTGCATATTGTTTTGGGAAGCGGTGAATATTTTGTTTTGGGAGATAATAGGCCGTTTTCTTATGACTCGCGAAGGTGGGGAATTTTACCAGAAAAAGATATTGTCGGTAAGGCCACTTTTAGATTGTTTCCTATAACTCAAATGACTTTAATTAAAAGACCAAGTTACTAAAAATCCGAAGCACGAATATCGAAATTCGAAATAAAAAAATAATTTATGACTAAAGTAAAATTACAAAGTTTGTCGGGAATGCGCGATATTTTGCCTGCACAACAGGTGTATTTAAAGCGTATTCAAAAAGCCATTGAATCAGTGACTCATTATTATGCATTTGGAAAAATAGATACACCAGTTTTGGAATCTGCTGAAGTATTTTCAAAAAGTGCAGGGATGGCCACCGATATTGTTGAAAAAGAAATGTATGCTTTTAGAACTAAGGGGCAAGAATTGGTTGCCTTACGTCCTGAATTTACACCAGGAATTGTTAGAAGCTATATTGAACACGGAATGCACAATATGATGCAACCGGTAAAATTGTGGGCCATGGGTCCTTGTTTTAGGCACGACCGACCACAAAAAGGCAGATACCGACAATTTATTCAAGCTAGTTTAGAAGTATTGGGAGATAGTAGTTCTTCAACTGATGGGCAGATTATTCAGATGAGCTACGATGTTTTAAAAGATTTGGGTTTTAAAAATATTGATATTCAGGTAAATTCTATCGGGGATAGTGAATGTCGGCCACATTTTAAAAAGATTTTAACGAGTTATTTTAGGGCAAAAAAATCTTCACTATGTTCTGATTGTCAGCGAAGATTAAAAGAAAATCCACTACGAATTTTGGATTGTAAAGAAGAAAAATGTCAGATGGTAAGGTCGGGTGCGCCACAAATTATTGACCATCTTTGTGAGGCCTGCCATGCTCATTTTAAACAGGTTTTAGAATTTTTAGATGAACTAGAGTTGCCTTACGTATTAAATCCTTATTTGGTGCGCGGATTGGATTATTATACAAAAACGGTTTTTGAAATTGTAGAAAAAAGTGAAGTTGGCGCCCAGTATGGATCTTTAGCTTCTGGTGGAAGGTATGATGGATTGGTGAAGCTTTTGGGTGGCCGAGATACACCAGCCTGTGGGGTAGGAATTGGAGTTTCACGAATTATGGAATTAATGATGGAAAAAGAAATAAAAGTGGTTAGTAAAGAAGAAAAGCCAGAAATATATTTGGCGCAACTGGGGCAATTGGCAAAACGAAAAAGTTTGAAATTGTTTGAAGAATTCCGTGCCGAGAAAATTCCAGTAGTAGAGTCTTTTTCCAAAGATTCATTGAGCACTCAATTAAAGATTGCTGATAAGATGG
>CAYHFP010000054.1:0-5104 GCA_964355995.1 uncultured Candidatus Saccharibacteria bacterium
TTTTTTCACCTACCTCTCGGTAGGCAGGAATTGATTTCAAATTGTAAATTTCAAATTTCAAATTAAATTTTATTTGCGCCTCCAAAAAGCTGGATATTTTTTTCTACCACCTGCCTAACAGCATCAATGGCTTCAGGGAAATATTTATAAGGAACAATCTCATCTTTGTGTAATTCAAGCGATTTTCTTAGTGCATCAGTGAAAGCAATTCGTGTTTCGGTATTAATATTCACTTTTACAATCCCCCGCTTTATGGCTTCTTTTAAATCTTCTTCTGGGGTCCCCGATCCGCCGTGCAAAACCAAAGGTATTCCCACTATTTGCTCAATTTCTTTTAATCTATCCAATCTGATATTAGGAGAAATTCCGGTAACATCTATTCCATGAAAAGTCCCTACCGAAACGGCTAAAATATCCACCCCAGTTTGGCGGGCGTAATTTTGGGCATCTTCGGGCTTGGTTAAATCACTTTCTTTAATTTCAAATTTTTCTTGATACACGCGCGAGGCATCGGTTCCAATTTTTCCCATTTCTCCTTCCACCAAAACTCCACCCTGGCCGCCAAAGCCTTGGCGAAGGCGGTGCCATTTTGCAAAAGCCACCACCTGTTTACTTATTTTGATATTTTCTTCTATGGGCAACTTTGAGCCATCAAAATGCACCATGTCATAGCCCGCTAAAATGGCTTCTTTTAAATATTCTAAAGATTTGCCGTGGTCTAAATTTAAAAAAATCGGCAAACCGGTTTTTTTTCGCAGGGCGTCACGCATCGCCACCGCTTCGCGCAATCCCACAAACCTACTTTCGCCCTCAGAGGTTCCCAAAATAATCGGTGCCTTAAGATTTTTTGAAGCCTCCACAATCCCCTTCACCTGCGACCAATCAGAAAAATTAAATTGCCCTATGGCAAATTTTTCTTTCTGAGCTTTTTTAAAATAGTATTTTAATGTTTTCATAATCTTAGAAAAATAGAATCTAGAAAATTAGAAATATAGAATTCTACTTTGTTGTTAAAAACTTATTTAGAATTTTCATAATCTCAACAATATCCTGCTGGCTGTCTTTAAAATCTATGTCTGGATATAATATTCTAGTAATTTCTATTTGGCTTTCAAGTTCTGAACCTGAACCAAATGCTATCGACAAGAATCTTTGCTTATCTTTATGATGGTACCTATGATAACTTTCCGCAATATTTGACGAGATAGATATAACACATCTACGCATTTGACTCACCAATCCATATGTCTCAGATTGTGGAAGTTGCCCTGTAATTTTATAAATTTTTACAGCTAAATCACGGGACTTTTGCCAAACAATTAAATCTTTGAAAGATTTTGTAGCCATACACTATTCTATATTTCTATTTTTCTATATTTCTAGCTTCTCAACTAATACTTTATCAAATTCTTGCCCTTTTTTTAATAATCCCTTTTTAGCACCAATCTGAGTTAAACAGCCTTCAGAATTAGCCATACCCAGCTGAATCGATTTTTCAATATCATTGTTTCTCATTTATTCACTTTAAAATCCTGAAGCAAAAGAATCCGCTGCCCCGGTGGCATCTACTACTAATCTTTCTGGATGCGGTTTGGCAAAATAACGCGATTTACCATCCGAAACCAAAGCCCCACTAGAACCTTTGGTCATTAAAATTATACCCGGACACATTTGATCAATTTTTTTGAAAATTTCTTTTTCGTTTTGAAGTGGAATTTTTGTTAAAAAACTCGCTTCTTCTTCGTTTAAAATTAACACATCAATTTTCTTGGCAATTTCTGCAAAATTTGGCAGAGACAATTGGGCAATCCCCGGGTTTACGGCAATCTTAATCTTATGCTCAAAAGCAAAATTTACCATTTGCTCAAATGTGTCGCATAATAACCCCGACAACGGTGCTAAATACATCCATTTAGTTTGTAATTTTTTCCAAGGAATATTATTGCCATCAGTTAATTCTGCGGCGCCTCGGTAAGCCAAAATAGTCCTATCGTGATTTTCATTTAAAATAACCACCGAATGATTGGTCATTTTTTTATCCGTTTTGATAACAAACTTAGTGTCTATTTTAAAACTTTTTAATTCATTGATAATTTGCTGACCGGATAAGTCCGTCCCAACGCTTCCACAAAAAGCTGTTTTAAAACCTTGTAGAGCAAAAGTGGTAGCCGTATTAGTGCCTCCACCACCAGTAACAAACATCATATCTTCAACATCAATTTTAGAACCAAACGGAAAACAAACCCCATTACTATCGGGAGACTTATCGTATTTTAAACTGGTTAATTTTTTTGGTTTTACCACAATATCCTGCGTGGCCGAACCAAAGGTAATAATGTCGTACATAATCGTGAATTTACAATTTACAATTTGAAATTTGAAATCAATATTAAATGAAACAATTTCTTAATTTGAAAACGTCGTTTTGTTTTAACTATTTCAAATTTATTATTTTCGTTTTGATTTCAAATTGTAAATTTCAAATTTCAAATTAATTTTGCTTCCTTTTCCGCCACCACCAGCATCGTTTTTATAATCGAATCTGGGTTTAGCGAAATACTTTTAATTCCCTGCTCTACTAAAAATTCCGCAAAATCAGGAAAATCACTTGGCGCCTGTCCGCAAATGCCAGAATATTTTCCGGCTTCTTTGCAAGCTTTAATGGCCGAAATAATTGAAACTTTAACGGCTTCATTTTTTTCATTGGCCACACTCATAATTTCCGCGTTATCTCTATCTAGTCCCAAAGTAAGTTGAGTTAAATCATTAGACCCTATAGAAAATCCGTCAAAAATTTGCAAAAATTCTTTAGCCAAAATCACGTTACTTGGCACTTCGCACATCACAAAAATTTTCAAATTGCCCACGCCTCTTTTGAGTCCAGCGCTTTCTATAATTTCAATCACTTTTCTGCCTTCATCTAAAGTCCGGCACATCGGCACCATAACCTGCACATTATCAATGCCGAATTCTTCGCGAACTTTTTTAATGGCTTTGCATTCTAGCACAAAAGCTTCTTTAAATTTATCGTCATAATACCTTGAAGCTCCACGCCACCCCATCATTGGGTTTTCTTCTTTTGGTTCGTAGGTTTCTCCACCAATTAATTGACGATATTCGTTAGTTTTAAAATCAGAAAATCGCACAATAACTTGTTTGGGATAAAAAGCTGCGCCAATTTTTCCAATACCTTCGGCCAATTTATCAACATAAAAAGAAGTTTTGTCTTCATATCCAAGAGTCAGTGCATCAATTTGTTTTTTTACATCAGCTGGCGCGGTTTTGTAATTTAATAAAGCCATCGGATGAATTTTAATCGTGTTGGCAATAATAAACTCCTCGCGCGCTAGCCCCACGCCATCATTAGGAATAAAGCTCAAATCAAAAGCCTGACTTGGGTCAGCCAAATTCATTGATATTTTTGTTTTGGTTTTTTGAATATTAGAAATATCAGTTTTATTTATCTTAAAGGGAATGATGCCCTTGTAGGCAACTCCGTGTTCACCTTTAGAACAATCAACGGTCACTTCGGTTCCAGTTTTAATGGTTTTGGTGGCGCTACCAGCCCCCACAATGCAAGGAATTCCCAATTCGCGCGAAACAATCGCCGCATGCGCAGTCCTTCCGCCTTGGTCGGTAATAATAGCCGAAGCTAATTTCATTGCCGGCACCCAATCTGGGTCAGTCATTCCGGTAACCAATATTTCACCCTTTTTAAATTTATTAATGTCTTTAGCCGACATAATATTATTAGCCTTGCCTGAGCCAATTTTTGACCCCACAGACATACCATGCGCTAAAGTTACCAACTCCCTATCAACCACATCTAATACATAATCCTCTAAAACGGTAAGATTCTTTTTGCTTTGCACGGTTTCGGGCCTGGCTTGCAAAATATATAATTTTCCATCAGTGCCATCTTTGGCCCACTCCATATCCATAGATTTTTTATAGTGCTCTTCCACAATCATTGACCACTTTGCCAATTGCAAAATGTCGTCATCGGTTAACACAAAGCTCTGCTGTTCTTTTAGAGTAGTTTTTATATTTTTAGTTGGCTCTTTAGGGTTTTTATCATAAATCATTTTTATCAATTTTGACCCCATCTTTTTTTCTATAATTGGCCTATGTCCTGTTTTAAGGGTTGTTTCAAAAACATAATATTGGTCTGGCTCCACTCTCCCCAAAACCACATTTTCGCCCAGCCCCCAACTGGCGTTTATCAAAACTACATCACCAAAACCACTTTCAGTGTCGCAAGAAAACATCACTCCTGATACCCCCACATCGCTGCGCACCATTTTTTGAATTCCGGCCGAAAGTCCAACCTTTGAATGCGAAAATCCCATTTCTTGTCTATAAGCAATGGCTCTATCCGTAAATAAAGAAGCAATACATTTTTTAACCGCCAAAAGCACATTTTCAGCGCCAGAAATATTTAGATAAGTTTCTTGTTGACCGGCAAAACTGGCGCCAGGTAAGTCTTCCGCAGTGGCAGAAGACCTGACTGCAACGTCAACATTAGCAACATTATATTGTTTTGATAATTCTTTGTAGCTTGTAACAATTTCATCTTGCAATTCTTGATGCAAGCGAGATTTTAAAATCAATTCGCGAACTTTTTTACCCTTTTGTTGCAGGGCGCGCAAATCATGCACATCAATATCTTTTAAAATAACATCAATTTTACTGGCAAGTCCCGTTTTATCCAAAAAATCAAAATAAGCATCAGCCGTGGTAGCAAAACCATTGGCAAGATTAACTCCCTTGCTCAAAAGATTGTTATACATCTCTCCCAGTGAAGCATTTTTTCCCCCCACTCTTGGGACATCAGCAATTCCCAACTCGTTAAACCACAACACATTTTTTTTGCTATCTTGCATACATTTTTTAATTTAATTTAGTCATTATACTATGCTTAAAGTTTCGGGGCAAGCAGTTTAATCCACAAAAAAATCCCGATAGGCCCTAAATTACAAAAATCTCGTTTAAAATCTTTTCCGGTTCTTTTCTCTAAATTTCGGCTATAAATTTGCAATAATTTAAAAACGTAGCCTTCAGCTACGTTTTTAAATTCTATCAAATTTCTATTTCAAAATTTAGA
>CAYHFP010000055.1:0-5058 GCA_964355995.1 uncultured Candidatus Saccharibacteria bacterium
AATTGATTATTGATACACCACGCAAAATTTCTAAGGAACAAAGAAAGGTTCTTGACCAACTGAAGAATTTAGGGCTATAATAGTCCTATGCTCCTATAGCTCAACGGTAGAGCAGTTGCCTTTTAAGCAATTGGTTCCAGGTTCGAATCCTGGTGGGAGCACAAAAAATATCGGCTTACACCGAATTTTTTCTTCCACTAGGGTTCGAACCTAGGATGGGGTCGGGAAGGAGAAGTCCTTCCCGTGTAGGAATTTCTTCAAAACCGAGGGTTTTGAAAAAGGAGCGAAGCGACGCTGGTTCTAGTCCGCTAACTGGCGGACGGAATCCTGGTGGGAGCACCGTTTAATAGGTTGCATTTTTGCGACTTTTTGATTTCTGTTCTTTGAAACAAAGGAGATATTCATGGATCAACGATTTTTTACCGATGAAGTTAAACAGGTAATGAGACTTGCTTATACAGAAGCAGAGTCTCTATATCATGAATATGTCTGCCTTGAGCATATAATCTTGGCTCTTTTGAGTGGTCGTATTCTTGAGATTGAAAGATTGGGTGTTGCCCATGAAGTTTTAGGAGCGATGGGCATCATTTCAAAGAATATATCTTTGAAAATCAGAAAACTTTTGATCCCAGGACCCGCGATGATTACACCTGCAGTAGCTCCATTAACCCAACAATCCAAAAAAGTTTTAAGATTTGCTGAAGAAGAAATGCGGGGCTTGAAAGATACTCATATTGGAACTGAGCATTTGCTGCTTGGAATAATCAGATTAATAGAAGATGAAAAAGAACAAGAAAGAGGCATTGCGCATGTGGTATTAAGTGGTTTGGCAACCATAAATCGCGCTCGTGAAGAAGTGATAAAAGCTCGAGCTCAAAGATAATTTTATTGATATAAATCCCACCAAAATCACGGTGGGATGTTTTTTTACAAAAAAATGGTCCGCCTTTGGCGGACCATTTTAGTTCTACAAACTACTCACTACCAACTACTCGCTAGCTATTACAATCCCTCTTTTTTTAATTCTTCCAATAATTCTTTTTGTTTTCGCGAAATTTTCTTTGGAGTTTTGATAATTAATTGAACATACATATTTCCTCTATGAGATGATCCAAAATTCACAGTCCCCTTCCCCGAAACTCGCAAAATTTTTCCACTTTCGGTGCCAGCTGGTATGGTTAATAAAATTGCGGCCTGCCCTGAGCCTGCCGAATGGGTTCCTCCTAGCGCCGGAGTTTCAATTTCATCTCCCAAAATGGCCTGTGAATAGTGAATTTCTTCGGTGATATATAAATCGTCACCTTTGCGAACAAATATCGGATGCTTTTTAACAAACACTCGCACGTATAAATTTCCCGCGCGCCCACCCTTTTTTCCAGCTTCTCCTCTGCCGGTAACTTCTATAGCCTGATTATTATCAATGCCAGCTGGAATAGAAATATCAATATCCTCGTTGCCCTTTACTCGGCCTTCGCCTTTGCAAACATTGCATGGCTTTTCGGGTTTTGTGCCTTCGCCTTGGCATTCTGGGCAAGTTCCAAAAGTGGTATAAGACCCCAAAATAGTTTTTTTAATTTGCTGAACTTGCCCTTGTCCCCGACAAGAAACGCATTCATTAATTTTGGTGCCAGGTTCGGCACCTTTACCCTGACATCTTGTGCAGGTAATTTGTTTATTTAAGGTTATTTTTTTATCAGTTTGTTTTAGAGTTTCTTCTAAATTAATTTCAATATCAACTTGAATATCTTTGCCTTTTTTAATATCTTTTTTTGATGCACGACGTCCGCCGCCTCCAAAAGAAAAAAAGTTTTCAAAAATATCGCCCATATCTTCAAAATCAAAGTTTTGACCTTGTGCTTGATTTTGCCAAGACCAGTTAAAGTCGGCGCCACCGCCGGCAGGTTGTCCATTTTCGAAAACTCTACCATATTGATCATATTGCTGACGTTTTTGGGCATCTGAAAGGACTTGATAAGCTTCATTTATTTCTTTAAACTTTTTTTCATCACCACCTTTGTCGGGATGATATTTATGAGCCAGTTTGTGGAAGGCTTTTTTTATTTCTTCGGAAGTTGCGCTTTTTGAAACTCCGAGAAGTTCGTAGTAATCCATAGCGTAAATTTGAAATTTGAAATTTACAATTTGAAATTAATTGTAGTTTTTTCAAAAGACTTGACAAGATTTATTAATGGGTGTATAATTAAAATATAGGATAAAAACACTTTTTTTCAAGGGGATTGGTACGATGACACGTGAATGGCGGATGTTCTTGTACGGATTCGGTTTCGCTATGTGCACAATGATCGCCACCCTCTGCTTTACGCAAGGGGACGGTCAAATGGGGGTGTTGACGACAATTTTGTCGTCAATCGCCATCCTCGTCGCGATCTTCGATCGCAAAAAACTTAATGCGCTTGGCTAATCGACTTACGTCGATGGTCGAGAGCAAGGGCGCTGAGAGTCGAGCAATCGATCCGGCGCCATTTTTTTTGAGTGGCGGAATATAATTTCCTTGACCGCCACGAAACCCCTTCACCAATTTGTTAATAATCTTGTATTACTTAAATGACAGCCGGAGGCACTTCGCCGAAGAAAAAAATATTATCATTAACTCCGCTGAAATTGGTGTGGGGTGGCACAATAATACCATTTATGCTAGCATTATTTTTAGCGTAACACAACTTTTATCCAAACAGGAGGAAGATTATGAGTATTCGATGGATTGTCTTGGTAATAATCACCTCAATGGCGATGCTTGGCTGTGGTTTCGGGACTATTTTTAGCATCTTGGAAAAAAGTTATGTTGCAGCTACTTGGTGGTTTGTAGGAGCAGTTCTTTACTTAATTGCAACCATAATCATTGTGGTTGTCCGAATGTTCCCCCAACAAAAGGACGAAGTGAAATGAAAATCTTTATTCCAACCTATGCATTAGTCTCTGTCTCTTGGACGAGTTGCCTTGCCGTCGCAGTCTATTATGGACTGCGTGGTGATTTGGCTTCTTGTGTCAAATTTGGCACACTTACTCTCGCACTTGTAGCTCTAGCTTTTTTTATGATTTTTGTGGGGATCAAATTAGCCAAGCAGTCCAGCAGGGCTTGACCTCTTTTGTCCCAAGGCGCCGAGTCGATTCGCAAATCGACAAAGGCGCCATTTTTTTGCAAATTTTTAATAGAACTTGATAATAAAACACAATAGTTATAATATTGGTTTAGTTCTTTCCCTCACCTCTCTAACAAGGAGCCACACGTGGCTGGACTAATTCACGAAAATAGTAGCATCTTAACCCGAACTTTTCATGAAAGACCTGACCCGGACAAAGGTTGTCGAATACTTGCTCGATCAACGGAACGTAAATATTTAATTTTGGTATGGAATAACCAAACAAGACAATGGGAAGCCGAATCTGAAGATGGGGAAACTAAGCCAACTCATTTCATGTTTTCTCAATGGGCATATTTAGCCTAATCTCTGTCCAAACCCTAGCGCAACCTACGAAACCTTTCGTAGGTTTTTTTATTCTTTTTCCTTAAACTCCCCTTCCTCAGCCTTCGGTTCGTCTTTCTTTGGTTCTTCACCAGCTGGTGGCGGAGTCGCACCAGCTTTATTTAATTCTGCTCCAATTTTCTGCATCACTTCAGAGAGTTCTTTTGTTTTGGTTTTTATATCCTCCGTATTTTCGGTTTTCAAAACTTCCTTCAACGCTGAAATTTTTGCCTCTGCTTCAGTCTTCATTTCTGCATTAACTTTTTCCTTGGCATCAGCCAATGTTTTTTCCGCAGTATAAACCATCGAATCCGCCAAATTGCGCACTTCAATCATTTCCTGTTTTTTCTTATCTTCCACGGCGTGTAATTCCGCATCTTTTTTCATTTTTTCCACTTCTTCTTTTGAAAGTCCGCTTGACCCCTCAATTTTAATAGACTGAGTTTTTCCGCTGGACTTATCTTTAGCCGAAACATTTAAAATTCCGTTAGCATCAATATCAAAACTGACTTCAATTTGCGGAGTGCCTCGTGGCGCCTGTGGAATTCCATCAAGCATAAATCTGCCCAGCGTTTTATTATCTTGTGCCATTGGGCGTTCGCCTTGCAAAACATGAATTTCCACACTTGGCTGATTGTCAGCAGCAGTTGAAAAAACCTGCGTTTTAGCGGTTGGCACGGTGGTATTTTTACCAATCAAAACGGTCGAAACTCCGCCCATGGTTTCAATTCCCAAACTTAAAGGGGTTACATCTAAAAGTAAAACATCGCGCACATTTCCTTGCATAATTCCGCCTTGAGTTGCAGCGCCAATCGCCACCACTTCATCAGGATTTACTTCTTTGTTTGGTTCTTTTCCAAAAAGTGCTTTCACTTGCTCAGTAATTTTTGGCATTCGTGTTTGTCCGCCCACCATCACCACTTCATTAATTTGCGATGCCTCAAGTCCCGCTTCTTTTAAAGTTTTTTTGACCAAATCAATCGATTTTTCAATCATATCAGACACCATTTCTTCAAATTTAGCGCGCGACAATTTAATCAATAAATGCTTTGGCCCATCGGAGCCAGAAGTAATAAACGGTAAATTAATTTCAGTTTCTTGCGCGCTAGAAAGTTCAATTTTAGCTTTTTCCGAAGCCTCTTTAATTCTTTGCAATGCCAAATTATCTTTGGCTAAATCAATCCCCTGTTCTTTTTTAAATTCAGAAACTACCCATTCCATCACACGTTGATCAAAATCATCTCCACCCAAATGCGTGTCTCCACCGGTGGCTTTTACTTCCACAGTGTCAGCACCAATATCCAAAATAGAAATATCAAAAGTTCCGCCTCCAAAATCATAAACACAAATTTTTTCATCTTTCTTTTTGTCTAATCCATAGGCCAAAGCCGCCGCGGTTGGTTCGTTAATCACGCGTTTTACATCAAAGCCCGCAATTTCTCCGGCAATTTTAGTAGCTTTTCTTTGGCTGTCATCAAAATAAGCTGGCACGGTAATAATGGCTTCAGTAATTGGCTCGCCCAATTTGGCTTCGAGATCGGAAGAGCACACGTCTGAACTCCAGTCACGTGAA
>CAYHFP010000056.1:0-5052 GCA_964355995.1 uncultured Candidatus Saccharibacteria bacterium
GCAATTTTGTGATACAAAGGTTTGCCATCCACTAATAATTCTTGAAATTCTTTTCTTAAAACGCCTAAATCTTTAGAAGGAAACAAATCAATTTCAACCGCAACTTTACCGTATTTTAATAATTCCCCGATTTCTCGGCTCATATTTAATGCTAATGGCCCTGTAATCCCAAAATGCGTAAACATTATATCCCCTTTGCCTTCTGATTCTTTTTGCCAGTTTTGTCTGGCTTCGCCAGATCTGGCATAGCCAGAAAAAGTGGTTAATTTAATGTTTTTTAAAGTTACCCCTCCCAATTTTTTTGCCCAAGCATCACTTAATGCCACCGGCACCAAAGCAAAATCATTTTCTATAATAGTATGCCCTAAATTTTTAAGCCACTTAAATCCTTCACCTGTGCTCCCTGTTTCTGGACGCGAAATTCCGCCCGTTGCCACGATGCACGTTTTAGCAAAATAATCTCCGCCCCGAGTTTTAACAATAATATTTTTATCTTCATCAACTAAAATTTCTAAAACTTCAGCTTTGGTTTTTATTTCAACCTTCCCCTCTTTCATATAATTTACCAAAACATCAAAAACGGATTTGGCGTCATTAGAAACTGGAAAAATTCTGCCTTCGTTTTCTTCTTTAGTTTGCATACCCCGCGAATGAAAAAATTCTAAAGTATCTTTTACTGAAAATTGCGAAAATGCCGAAAACAAAAACTGGTCATTGCCTTTATATTTTGAAAGCATTGACCTGACTTCGGTTTTACCTGTCCTGAGCGGAGTCGAAGGATTATTGGTCACATTACATCGGCCTCCTCCCGTGATTAACAATTTTTTTCCGAGACTAGGATTTTTTTCTAAAAGCAAAACCCGGCGCCCCTTGGCACCGGCCGTTCCCGCAGCCATCATTCCAGCTGGCCCACCTCCAATCACAATAACATCGTAAATCATTTCCATATTTTACTTTATTGAATCACTCCCAACTACATTCTAATATTCTATAGAATATTAGAATGTTAGAATGTTTTCATGAATTTCGTAAAAGATTTCCCGTATGGGGAAAGTGAGTGCCCAACCTGACTACCTTGATACTTTTTATTCAAAAGCCCAGCCAATACCAACCGACGGGTATGCTGGGAAATATTTTTAAAATCACCCTCTAACCTTTGAGTAATACCATCAACCGTTACCCCAGGAGATTTTTCCACCAACAACAAAATAGCAATCCTCCAGTGATTCGAGGCACCTTTAAAATATCTTTCTAATTGTTCTGGCGTCTTGCTCATAATTATTCATCAACGAGACTATTTCTCTATTCTATTATATAACACTCTATTATTCTATAGAATAGTAGAGTGTTTATAGAATGCGTAAGTCGATAAGAATACTGGCAATGAGGGCCAGTAGTGAAACCGCCACAATAAACGCCGAATTATACTTAGCCTTAGAGGTCAGGCTCGTTTTCACCAAATATGAAACGGCTGATTTTTCTTCTGGTGTAATATCGCTTTTTTCAACCGCATCCACCAAGTTATAATCTTTTACTAAATTAGCACGTTTGGCTTCAATGTGAGACCTATGCCAAAAATATAAAATAAAACCCGTGGTTCCCAAATACCAAGAGAACTTTACCCAAGAAAAATCCAAAAATGGAATAATTCGATAAGCAATGGTCGCCACAATTCCCGTTAAAAAGAAAAATAAACGTGAATACTTTGACCCTGCCTGAATATGTTTTGCAATTGAGTGCTTCATATTTTTTAAGTTTTAAGCTTCAAGTTTTAAGTTTTAAACACTACGCTCTAAATATTTCTAAAAATGTTTTCGCCGGCACAATGACTTTTCCCTTATCTTTCATTAATTTTTTACCTTTTTTCTGTTTTTCTAATAATTTCTTTTTTCGTGATTTGTCGCCGCCATATAAATATCCCGTCACGTCTTTTCGGTGCGCTGAAATCGTTTCTCGCGCAATAATTTTTCCGCCAATCACCGCCTGCAAAGCCACGGTAAATTGTTGCGTCGGTAAGGCGTCTTTTAATTTTTCCACTAATTTTTTACCTTCCAAATAAGCATCATCAACCGATACAATTCTACTAAAAGCTTCTTCGGCGCGTCCGGCAATCCAAATTTCTAATTTTTCTAATTTGGCCGGTCGATATCCAATTAATTTATAATTGAGCGATGCGTATCCCTGACTGGTTGATTTTATTTTATCATATAAATTGGCGACGATTCCCCGCAAAGGCGTTTCATACATAATCACCGCGCGCTCCGCCGTTAAATAATTCGTTTCCAAATAATTTCCATTAACATCCTTTAAAACATCCATTAATTTTCCTAAATAGTTGGCGGGGGCAATAATTTCCAAAACCACCCAAGGTTCTTCCATTTTTTCAATGCCACTTGGATCCGGCCAATCAGTGGCAGAATACACCAATTCTTCATTCCCCTTTTTATCAAAAAGTTTATAAATTACGCAGGGCGTAGAAATTACCAACCCCAAACCAAACTCCCTTTCCAATCTTTCAGAAATAATTTCCACGTGAAGGGTTCCCAAAAATCCACAGCGAAATCCTCGCCCCAGAGCCTCTTTCATTTCAGCCTCATAAACCAAAGCCGGATCCTGCAATTTTAATTTAGACAAAGCCACTTTTAGCAAATCAAAATCTTCCGGATTTTCCGGATAAAAACTGGCAAAAACCATAGGATTGGGTTCGGCATATCCCGCCAGTGGCTCAATTTTAGGCGCATTGGGTGGTTGAATTTTTGAAATAGTATCTCCCACACGCACCTTTCCCGGCTCTTTAATTCCTGTGGCAATATAACCAATTTCTCCGGTAAAAATTTCTGGCTGAGCCACAATCGTTGGTGCTAAATACCCAAGTTCTTTTACTTCGGCTTGTGTTTTGGTTGCCAAAAGTTCAATTTTTTCGCGGTCTTTAATTGACCCATCAATGACACGAACCAAAGCTAAAACACCTTTAAAAGAATCATAGGTTGAATCAAAAATCAGGGCGCGAAAAGGTTTTTGCTCAGCTCCTGGGTTTCGCTTTTCTGGCGAAGGAATTTTTTCAACAATAGCTTGCAAAACTTGCTCCACGTTTAAACCACTTTTGGCGGAAATTTTTATCACTTCTTCTGGCATAATTCCCAAAACATTGGCTAATTCCTCGCACGATTCTTCCACACGTGCCGCTTCCATATCAATTTTATTGACCACCGGAATAATTACCAAATTTTGTTTTTTTGCTAAATCAATGTTGGCCAACGTTTGTGCCTGAATTCCTTGCGTCGCATCTACTAATAAAATCGCCCCCTCCACCGCCGCCAAAGAACGTGAAACTTCATAAGAAAAATCCACGTGCCCGGGAGTATCCACTAGATTCAGTATGTAATCTGAATCTAGAGCTTCTAGCTTCTGGCCACTAGCTTCTGGCAAGTTGCTAGTTGCTAGATTGCCAGTTGCTGATTTATATCTGTAGTGCATCCTAACCGGTTTTAATTTTATCGTAATTCCCTTTTCTTTTTCTAATTCCATTGAATCCAAAAATTGCGCCGTAATTTTATTGGTCACAATCGTTTTTGTCATATCCAAAAGCCGATCAGCTAAAGTTGATTTCCCGTGGTCAATATGCGCAATGATGCAGAAATTTCTAATATGTTCTTGTGACATAATAATTTAGATTACCCTGTTTCACCCTAAACTTCAATTATTTACGCATAAAATTGTCATAAAAAAAGCTCTGCGAAAAAGATAATCGCAAAGCTCATTTAAGAATCGAATCTATGGTCAATGAGACAACAGATGGTCATCATCAGTGACATAGCTACATTGACATGGGCATTCTTCACACTCTGGACACCCATTCGCAAAGTATCTAGCCGATACTTCTGCTAAATCAATTTTCAAACAACTAGCTACCGCAAACAAGTTTGCCAAAACATCGACTGCTTCTTCCTTGATTTTTTCGAAAGATTCGGCGTCATGCTTTGCCGAAAAGTTTCTTACTCTCTCGCTAAGTTCCCCAATCTCCTCAAACAAATGCCACGCTGATCCCTCAGCACTATTATCGGGATAAATAGCAAAAAACATTTTTTGCCAATCCTGCATAGAAGCCGGCCTACTAGTAGTTGGCTCGTCATTAAACACAGAACGGCTAGGCGCACGCTTCTTACAGGCACATGGCATAAAGGCACAATAAGGGCATTTTCTAGGGAATCTTTTCCACATCTCGTCTTCAAGAGAAATATGAAAACGATTAGCCACAGCAAAAAGCCAACCCGAAGCCATGCAAAACCAAAGATCCATAGAATCGTAATTCCCCTTTCTGACCCCCTTCGAAATCCGCGTGATATGACGCAGTACATACGAGACCAAGTCAGCATTGGAATAATTCCGATCATTCACTATGCAATAAATGGTCCGATTCAAATCTTGAAAAGTTTGCAAAGAACTTTGAGAATCGATCATACCCTCTCTCCCAGTAAAGATTGACATCCGCGCACACGAGAATTTATTTGATAATACGCTTAATATTAATTATTGTCAATAATGATGATAACTCTTTAGATTTTAAAAAATATGACGCGAGCAAATAAGTTACACCTCCGGCGACTGCCGAAATTGCTAGTTGCACAAAGACGCCCCAGAACGTTTGCAATTGAATAATGTTAAGCGAAATTAATTCTTGCCTAACAATCAAAATAGCAATTGCCATCGCCACAGCACTTATCAATATTTTATAAAGCGACGCCAAAATTATCTTGGCGTTAAAAATTTTATAATATTTATAGGCAAGCCATACTAATAATAAAGCTTCGGCAATTCCGGTGACAGAAAATGATAATGCTAGCCCGATCACGCTAATATTGGCAATCCCCTGTAACTTTAACCAATTTTGCATCAGCAAATAAAAAATACCGTGCAAACTTAATAGCCAAACAAAAAATAAGCTCATCAAAATATTAAACATCACGGTCCCCGCGCTCACTATGGCAGGAATTTTGGTGTTATGGGCCGCATAAAAAGTTTTAGAAAGTAAAAAGATTAAACCTTGAAAAC
>CAYHFP010000057.1:0-4682 GCA_964355995.1 uncultured Candidatus Saccharibacteria bacterium
TGCTACGAGTATTATTAAAATAAATAAAGCTAAAATATTTTGAAGCAATAGTAATGAAGGAAACTTATCTACCAAAAACTGATCTATCAAACCCAGCACTCCAAGAGAAGCCACGAACCACAGAAACCATGAAAACATCGGAAACGTCCTAAATTTTCTCGCCACATACAGAGCTGGTCCGATAACTACATAAAACGTAAAAGGCGTGGTTATCCACGCAATTGGTGGATATAAGCTCTCGTACTTTTTTCCGAATTTTTGTGTGAGTATACTATCAACAACCAAATAAAAACCAATGGAAACAAGAAGTGTCTGTAGTGCCGTAATCTTTTGATAGATTTTTTCCAGTCCCCTCGCATCAGTAAGATCTGCAACAAATTGACGCCAATCCACACTCAACATCAAAAACTTCTTCTCCAAAAAAAATCTCACCCTCTTAAATCTTTTTTTCATAAAGAACAAAAAACGGCAATTTGTCTAACCCGATATAGTTAAACATCCAGTAATTTGCTCTCCTCGCAGTATCTGACAGTTGTCTTTTCTTCAGATTAATTTTGGGAATAAAAGGATAAAAACGTACTTCTTGTTTTGCGATGTCTTTTTCTTTCCATTTATAGTTAGTTATCAGCGACGGAATCATATAGCCTGATTTTGTTACCTTATGTATGATATCCCAACCAGCACCAAATATTTCTTTCTTGGGTTTTGAAAGGTTAGTTTTGACCTGAGCTCTGAAGTTACATCCAGTACACTGAATATCATACAGAGGATAATTCTTGGGAAGGGTCATTAAGGGTTTTTTACAGTTTGGGCAAGGCACCAACGTCACAACTTCTTCTTCTCCGAAATCCCCCGCCCGCTTCTTACTTATCATAGAATCCATACGAGAATTATACTATGAGATCGTGATAAAAGCTACTGAGGCTAAAATTAAGCAATTGAATTACCCCCACATCCTACGGCCACTTCGGGAGAAAAGAGTTTCCATGGGAGAGGGTTAAGTAATGAACAGGTTTTTTTGTTATACTTAAATTATATGAAAAAGAAAAGATTTATTAAAATTCCAATTATTGGTACGCTAACAGCACATGAGCCATATGATAAAATGGCACAGTCTTCAACTCACCTTGCATTAAAAGTTAAAGGAGATAACATGTTGGAAGTTGGAATTTTTGACGGAGATATAGTAATCGTAAAAAATAACTGATTCTTTAACTATATGATTTTAAATCCAATACTTTTTAAGTAATCAAAAATTGGATCGTAAAATTCAGGATTACGAGTTTGGTCTTCAGAATCACCGGGTGGAATAACGATAACCATTCCCTGTCTAGCGCGGGTGAGCAAAACTCGATATGCATTTTTTAAGTAGTTTTGTCGCTCAAATTTTCTAATATAATTCCATTTACTTCCCACAAAGGAACGGTGTTCCCATCCGCTTTTTGTATATCTAAAATCAGCGTCCCACACTATACATGCCCAGTCTAGTTCAAGCCCTTGTACGTGAAATTCCGTAGCAACGTCTTCAAGATAATATGAAGATCGAACGTCATCCTTTTTATCTAAGAACCAATGAATCGGATCCATGGGAGATTTTACATTTATAGCATGTGGTTTTAATCTTTCAGCTTGTGAAGAAACTACAATTCCATATCGTTCAGAACCTCGTGCTTGTTTTTTTAGCCACTGCTTTGCCTTGTTAAGATCGCGAGTTATAACAATTGGATATTTATTTTCCAGATTAGATAATGTTTTACTTGCATCATCTTGCTTTAAATCAAGTAGTTGTTTAACTAATAATGAAACGTTTTCTGCTCGAAAAGAACGCATGGAAACTGAAAGATGCAATTCATCTTTATTAATAACATTTGCGTGTGGTTTAATTTTTTCTAAAACTTTTCCTGCTTCATATTCACTATCCGTAAGGCGGGACGATATGTAGATATGCCAATCTGGATACGAACGATTTAAAGATTCAATCCATTCGCTGATTCCTGCTTCTCCAGTGTTGATTTCTTGTCCTCCGCCCACCAGGCAAACAATTACTGCCCAATCTTTATGGCGATCAAGACAAGATATTAGAAATTCTGGTTCAGATTTATTAAAATTTGGTGTATTTTTTTTACGTTGCATAAAGTTTGCTGTTTGTTGTAAATCCCATGCTCGTTGTGCTTCATCAAATAATGCAACATGCTCTATTGGTGGTTTTTCAAGATTAAAAAGACAATCATCGCGAAAATTGTGAACATTTTGGATAAACATTTTAACTTCGCTTGTTGCTTCGCTTTTTTTTAATTTATTTCCTTTTTCTTTTTCATGACGAACTTTATCTCGTGCTAATGCCTCACGAAGAATATCGACTAAGGGTCCATTTCCTGAGAGAAAAACGCTATATAGATCATTGTTTTTATCGATATGTTTAGTTGCAATGTTAAGACCTACTAGGGTCTTGCCCGCACCAGGAACTCCCGTTACAAAACAAATAGATTTCTGTGATTTTTCTTTTGAAATTTGAATAATTTCTGACACTGCATCTGATGTCTTGCTAAGATTTATCGCACTTGCATCACTTCGTGAAATCTCGTTTACTGAATGGCCATTGTATAAAGCCATTGCTGCTTCGATAATTGTTGGTGTTGGTTGATATCTTCCGCTTTCCCATTGGGTTGGATTGATTATGGTACCTCGAGTAAAATTCAAAACGTTTTCGATCGTTTGACTTAGGGATTTTTCGTTACTTTTTATTGGAAATAGGAGCTTATCATCATGTACAGTTGTAGAAATTGTTGTTAAAATATTTTCTGCTTTAGTAGCAATTAATATTGGTGCAATAAAGTGTTCATGACTTGTTTCGTGGAAGTTTTTCAAATCGAGCGCATAATCCCAAACTTGATCTATCGCATACGAATGAAATTCGCTTTCACCAACCTTAAATTCAAGAATAAAAATCACAGAACCAGTTATAATTACTACATCAATTCTTTTTCCCATTCTCGGAATTGAGTATTCAAAATATATAGAACCCTTATAAGGTATTAATGTTTTTTGAAGAATTTTTATTTCCATTAACCAGGCGTCTCTTTGTGTTTGCTCCAGCGCGAAGTCGTTATTTTCTACAAGCTCTCCAAGAATAGTGGTATCTGTAGTTTTTAGGAAGTTAGAAATTGTATCGGAATAATACTCTCGATTCATATGTTTGATCTAGGGCTATTTTGGCAGCTTTTTGTTTTTTTCGCAAATTGACTAGCGTTTTGGCTTGAGGTAGGTTTTGGAAAGTATCTCTTTATCTTTTTCTGGAGGTTTTGGAAAGAATGAGGTCTCCTGGATTTTTTCCAGATCGATTCTAGCATGGTTCGATTAAACTCACCACAGAGGAGGGGGGCTAAAATTTTATTACGTAATTGATTACGTAATAATCTCCAGGACACTGGATTCCCGCTTTCGCGGGAATGACGAGGGGCGGGCGGGAATGACAAAACCCATGCTATTTCTCTCCTAATTTTTTAATTGAAGGGTTACCAACAAGTGAATGCATTTGAGCAATGGCAATTTGATTGAGCCGTATTAGACGATCTCGTTGAGATAGTTTTTGACGAATAAGTTCGGCGTTAATACCTTCAAGATTTGCCAAAACTACTAGTTGCGTGACATCAGAATAATCACGGATATTGCCATCTTTTTTTAGATTTTCATCGCGCCAATCTTTGGCAGTCTTTCCAAATAAAGCCATATTGAGAATATCCGCTTCGGACGCATAAATAATTTTGGCCTGATTATTAGTGACTGATTGAGGAATTAAATTTTCTTTAATAGAGTCTGTATGAATACGATAATTAATTTTTGTAAGTTGCCGTTTAACATCCCAACCCAATGCTAAACGCTGATTTTCTTCCTCTTTGAGCCGTTGAAATTCTTTGATTAAGTAGAGCTTGAATTCTGGCGATAACCATGTCGCAAATTCAAAAGCAATATCTTTGTGAGCATGTGTCCCTCCGTACCTACCGGCGCTAGATATAATGCCGATTGCTTTTGTCTGTTTAATCCAAAATGAGGAAGAAACAATAAATCCATTAGAACCTGCTTCGTTTTTAATCTTATTGAATTCCATAAGATTAAAATTAGGATTATGGACTTGTTCCCATGCGCCAATAAATTGAATTGTATATTTAGTTGAGAGCCAATTCGCAATGACAACTCCACTATCATACGACTTAAACTTGGCCATATCCGTAAGAGATATATAGTCTTCCAAATTTTTCTGATACGTTATAATCTGGATACCTTTTACATTAATTTTATGTTGCTTTTTCATTAGATTAATTTTATCATGGTTCGATTAAACTCACCACAAGTTTCTTCGGGTAAACACACCACGGGTGGTTAAGACTTGGGGGAATTTTTATTACGTAATTGATTACGTAATAATCTCCAAATTACTGGATTCTCGCCCTATTTCCCTGTCACAGGGATTGGGGTGAGGACTGGTTCTGGACTCATGGGGTCTTGTGCTGTTTGCATGCCTTCTCCCTTTCTTCTTACAATAACAAATTTTATTCTTTCAAAAATTTTGGGATCTTGAGGGAAAATATATTCAGCTGGTTCACTAATCTGCTCTATATTTTCCCATTCATCAAATACGAGACTATCCCCGTGTTTTGTTTCTGCAATGAATGATGGTACTG
>CAYHFP010000058.1:0-4289 GCA_964355995.1 uncultured Candidatus Saccharibacteria bacterium
CACGATTCTTTTTTAACTTGTTTTTTCCAATCGGGACTGGGCACAAAACCCTTAAATTCCTGAGGCAAATCGATGCCAGTTTTTTGTTCCCAACCAAAAAGATCTAAATATTTTTTGATGCGCGTTGGCCCTAGTCCCGCTTGATCCTGATAACCTCCACCAATAGTGTAAAAATAAATGTTTGAAGAAACTGCCAATGCCTTTCTCATATCTACCCAGCCGTGTGGAACAACTCCCGCAAACTTATAGGTTACATCAAAATCATATTGGCTATGAATTAAAATATATCCAATGTCGTTGATTAGCTTTGTCGGAGAAATTAATTTTTCTTGGAGGGCCCCAAGCGCCAAAAAGGGTTTTATGGTAGAACCTACTGGATATTGCGCCAAAACCGCCCGGTTAAAAAATGGCTGATTGGGGTCGTTTAATAAAGCGCTAAAATCTTTTTGAGAAATTCCTTGAGAAAAAATATTATCATCATAGCTTGGATAAGAGACCAAAGCTAACACAGCGCCCGTTTTTGGATTTAATGCCACCGCTGCCCCCTTTTTTGAACCAAGGCTTTTAATAGATTTTTCCAGCGAATCATACACCTTTTTTTGTAAATCGGCATCAATATTGAGCACCAAATTATAGCCCGCAATTGGCGAAGACAAAATATTATTTTCTTTTTTTACGCCCTGCGCTGTTTTTACAACTTCGTTTTCTCCTGGCGTGCCCCGTAAATGTTGTTCATAAGATTTTTCTAATCCGTCTTTTCCAATATAATCATTGGCAGAATAATTTTCAGAAGTTTCCAAATCATCGCGACTAATTCTTCCGGTATAACCAAGCACATGAGAAAAAACAGGACCCATAACATAATTTCTCGTAGTGTTTTTTTCTATCTGGCAGTCCGGCAATTGTGCCATTTTTGTTTCCAATATCAAGAGTGTTTCATGTTCAATGTTTTCTGCCAATAATATGCTAGATTCATCAGATAAACCGATTTTATTTTCTAAATCTTTTATATTTTCATGTAATACTTCGGATAAAATAGTAACTTGCCTTAAAGAATCTTCGCTTAAGATAGAAAAATTTCTTTTGTCGCACACTAGATCGTAGGCGGGAGAATTAATCACCAATTTTTTGAAATTATTGTCATAAACAATCCCCCGCTCCGGACGAATTAAACTGATTTTTCCTTTATTATTTTGACTAACCGCATAAAGTCTTTTGCCTAAAAAAACTTGTAAATAAAAAGTTTTGGTAAAAAAAATACCGGCAATTAATAAAAAAATTATAAAAATTGAGAAAATAATTTTTTCTTTTATTTGGACTTCAAATCTTTTTTCAGTCAAACCGAACTCTTCTTCTTTACTTTTAGCCAAAGTATCCAAAAAAACCTCATGCGTTTCAAGGTTTCCCAGTGATTCTTTAATTTTGTATTTATTATTAAAAAACATAGAGCTTACTCTGAATTATAAAAGACCTGAAGAGATTTTAAGCGGGCATTTTACAATTCAGAGTATTTTAAAGTAATTTCAATTGCCTATCATTGTATATTAAACTTCTTATTTTTTTATATCCGTAAAATACCAATGAAATAATGACGCAGTGATACAATATATTTATTATTGTCGGCAATAATTCAAACTGCGAACGAAGCGACGATAGACTAAAACCATTATAATAGGTTGCAAAAGTATGAAAAATCACGTTATAAACCATAAAACATATCACAAAAATAGGTAAGAAGTAAAAAATAGAATTGGGCTCTTTAAATTCTCCCATAAAATGTATTGCCAATTTTTTGGCGCAGTAAACAAAAAATAAGGTGATAATTGATACGCCAAAACCGTAAGGCAGATACACACCCAAAAAAAATCCCGCCGTAATAATTAAAAAAAATATTTCATAATTACTATGGCGTCTTACTTCGCTTGCCACTGGAGGATACGAAAAATAAATAAGCATAAAAAATAAAACGAATACGAGATTTGCAGAAAATCCCGCAATACTAAAATACGGCAAAAAACTAAACTGCAGTAAGGCAATAATAAAAAATAGTAGAGTGATGACTAGTAATTTAGACCACATCGCTATAAATCCCCAAATCCCAATTTCCAATTCCCAATGAAAATCCTAATTTCTAAAACGTTTTTAGTTATTTAGGTTTTTAGGCATTTCATTGGTCATTGGGGTTTGGTCATTGGGGTTTTCTCAAGTAGTTGGTTATAACAAACAAATCGTGAGTGTTTATCGCATCAAAAAATGGCAAAACACGCGCCGTTTGAAAGGGCTTAGCATCGTTTTTTTCACTACCGGCAATGTTACCAATCAACAAACCCCTTGGGAAAATCCCCTCTTGGCCTGAAGTAATAATAACATCTTCTTGATTAATTTGAGCATCAGAGGATATTAAATCCATATAAACTGATAAATTTCCATCTCCCTTTATAATTCCCAGCACTGGTGGTTTAGTTAAATCGAGGCTTTGCATCTTTGCGTCTACAACACTATTTTTATCGGAAATAAGCATCACTTTAGAAAAGTTTTTATACACTTTAAATACTTTTCCAAATAATACTTTTTGCGCTGAAATAACCGGCATATTTTCTAAAATGCCGTCATCCGAGCCCTTATTGAGCAAAACAAAATCCCCTTCTAGCCCGATCGTTTGAGCCAAAAGCAAATCAACATTATCTTTTTTGGTGTTATCCAATGCCTGCCCAATCAACTGATTCTCTTTAGCAATTTCTTGAAGTAGAGTAATTTCAGCCAAAAGTCTTTGATTTTCACTTTGTAAATCTTTATTTTCTTGAGATAAAAATCTTACTCTAAAAAAAGAACTAAAAAAACCAGAAACACTATCCCCTACTTTCCAAAATGTTTGAGTGATTGGCGAAGTTAATTTGTAGAAAGTATTTTTAATTGGCGAATCAAAAATATTCAAAAACCCAATAACTAAAATCAGAATCAATCCACTGATAATAATTTTTCGCCAAGAAAAATGAGGTTTTTTAATATATAGATTCATTATGAAAAGGATTAGAATCATTCAGTCTAACAAAAAAATAAGATTCCTACAAATTTATGCAAGAAAAAACCACGCGACAAATGTCCGTGGTTAGCCAAATTGTTTCGCACAAGTTGGAAGGCTTTTCTCGTTTAGAAAACTCTTAGCCATCCATCATCCTCATCCCCCTCAGCAACTTCTTCTTTTTCTTTTTGCCAAGTGTGGCTGGGATACTTCCCTTCGCAAAGTTCTGGATTCTCGCACAGGCCATCATGCCTATGCGTAAGCCGACAGCCCACGCCGGAATTTGGATCAACGGATGCGCAAATTTTTGCTCCGCAGATACAACATTTTCCATCGTCCTCTTTTTTGCACACATGATGCTTGCAGATTTTCGACTCTTCTACTGGCGCTGACATGACTCTTCTCCCGATTTTATATATTGATAGAATAAGCCCATTGCCTACCCCATATCTTAATTATAAACCTATTCACAAGCTTTGTCAAGTCTTCACCCAATTTTTGGGTGAAGACTCAATAGGCAACGAAAAACCGCACCCTAAGTGCGGCTTTTCTAATAATTAAGTTCTAGAGCTTAATCCCAAAATACTTTCGAGCTATTTATCAGAGAATTTGTTCGGTGGCTAAGTAAAAATTTCAAAACGTAGCTACGCCTACGTTTTAAAATTTTTACAACGCCAGCGGACAAATTATCAATAAAGAGTCGAAACCAGTATTTCTACTAGTATTTTGGGATTGAGTGCTGTGGTGGCGACTACCTACTTTCGCGTTCATCACACTATCATCGGCCTCGGAGTATTTCACTTCTGTGTTCGAAATGGGAACAGGTGGGACAACTCCAGTATAATCGCCACCACAGAACTCAATCTTCTGTGGTGCGCTTCTTACCTCAGCCTCGATGACGAAGAGGTGATTTTCTCACATCCGTCACTGAGGTTTATGGCAAAGTAATTTATTAGGTAAAAAGTAACATAAACAAAGATCTATAAAATCTGTATCTATTATTACGCTAAAAAATAAATGATCTATTAGTACTCCCCGGCTGAGTGCCTTACGACACTTACACCTGGAGCCTATCAACCCCGTAATCTTCGGGGAATCTATGAGTTCTCATCTTGAAGTGGGTTTCACGCTTATATGCTTTCAGCGTTTATCCCTTCCCAACTTAGCTACTCAGCAATGCTCTTGGCAGAACAACTGATACACCAGAGGTTGGTTCATTCCGGTCCTCTCGTACTAGGAACAAATCTCCTCAAAACTCAACGCCTGC
>CAYHFP010000059.1:0-4264 GCA_964355995.1 uncultured Candidatus Saccharibacteria bacterium
TTTTATCGATGAATTAGACGCCATCGGACGACATCGTGGAGCCGGCATCGGTGGAGGACACGACGAACGAGAACAAACCCTAAATATGATTTTAGTGGAAATGGATGGCTTCGAAAAAGGCTCTGGAGTTATTGTGATTGCGGCGACTAACCGAGGCGATATTTTAGACCAAGCCCTTTTGCGACCAGGACGGTTTGATAGAAAAATTACTCTAGACCCACCTGATGTTCACGATAGAGAAGAAATTTTAAAAATTCATTCTAAAGAAAAACCTTTAGCTACTAATGTAAACTTTAAAGAAATTGCCGAAAGAACTCCGGGATTTTCAGGAGCTGATTTGGGTAATGTGGCCAATGAAGCTGCACTTTTGGCGGCGCGACAAAATAAAACTCAAGTTTTTCAAGACGACTTTTTGGAAGCCATTGAAAAAGTGCTACTTGGCCCAGAAAGAAAAAGCCATATTTTATCTAAAAAAGAAAAAGAAATTGTGGCTTACCACGAAGCCGGGCATGCTTTGGTTTCAGCGTCTATTCCGGGGACCGATCCTGTGCGAAAAATTTCTATTATTTCGCGCGGAATGGCGGGCGGATTTACTTTTCAAGTAAAATCCGAAGAAAATAAATTGCGAACTAAAACTCAATTTATGGCCGAAATTGCCACGCTTTTAGGAGGCATGACAGCTGAAAGATTGATTTTTGGAGAAATGACCACGGGCGCCAGCAATGATTTAGAAAAAGCCTCGCATTTAGCTCGTAAAATAGTCAAAGATTGGGGAATGTCTTCTATGGGCCCAATTTCTTTTGATGACAAGGAAAGCGTAATGATGGGCGTGGGGT
The DNA here is from genome assembly GCA_964355995.1 of uncultured Candidatus Saccharibacteria bacterium. Lineage (GTDB taxonomy): Bacteria > Patescibacteriota > Minisyncoccia > Minisyncoccales > Staskawiczbacteraceae > VGLO01. The sequence goes on from CAYHFP010000059.1 coordinate 837, forward strand.
TACAAAATAATTATTCGGAAGCCGTGGCGGAAAAAATTGATAAAGAAATTGAGGCCATTATTAAAAGTGCCGAAAAAGTGGCAACCGAAATTGTGAAAAAGAAAAAACCAATGTTGGAAAAAATCGCCAAGATTTTGGTGGAAAAAGAAACTATTGAACGCGCTGAATTTGAAAAGATAATAGGAATAAAGGAACAGAAAATAGAAAATAGAAAATAGAAATATAGAATGTGAATCGGTTGTTGGCGCGCCCGCGGGCGCGCCAATGCGGACCTGTAGCTCAACGGTAGAGCACTCGCCTTATACGCGATTTGTTGGGGGTTCGATTCCCTCCAGGTCCACAATTTTAATAATTTTTACTAATTTTTATTAGTAAAAATTTTAAATTAGGATAGAATCGAACCCAGAGAGGGGTCGGGAGAGAGTAGTCTCTCCCGTGTAGGATTTCTTACAAAAACGAGGGTTTTGTAAAAGGCGCGAAGCGCCGCGGGTTCTAGCGCCTGCCTGCCGGTAGGCAGGAAGCAGATTCCCTCCAGGTCCACCCAAAAAATATAAATATTATAAAATAAAATTCTATGGAAGGAGAACCTAGAGAAAATAAAAAAGAGGGATGGCAAAATGAAACTGATGAAAAATCGGCGTCTATTGCCGAATTTTTAAAAGCCGGGAACCTAAAAGATAAAGACTACCATTCCCGTGAAGATTTGCACTTTTCTGGCGGAGTTCCAGCCATTTTGCAAGCTATCGCCAAGGGGGAATCTGCAATTTTGTCAGTGGAAGTATTATATGAAAATGAACAGCCGACTCAAATACGCGCAGTGTGTAACCTTGAGGGTGAAAAAGGAGGTAATGTAGATGTTTATTTAAAAAACCAAGCTTTAGCAGATTATTTGGCAAGCAGTTTTTAATATGGCGCACACGAAAAAAAATATTGCTGAATTCAAAAAAACGATCTGGGATTTTTACCAAAATAATGGGCGTAAATTTCCTTGGAGAAAAACAAAAGATCCTTATAAAATCTTAGTTTCAGAAATAATGCTTCAGCAAACGCAGACCGATAGAGTCGTGCCATTTTATCAAAAGTGGGTAAAACGCTTCCCTAATTTCAAATCACTGGCAAGTGCCAAATTTAGCGAAATTTACCCTTATTGGCAGGGACTTGGGTATAACCGACGCGCCTTAAACTTACAAAAAACGGCTCAAAAAGTTACTGCCGAATTTAGTGGAAAATTACCCAAAGATATTTTAGAATTAGAAAAGTTCCCCGGAATTGGACCCTACACTGCCCGTGCCGTCGCCATTTTTTCTTTTAATACTCCGGTGACTTGTATTGAAACCAATATTCGGCGAGTATTTATTCATCACTTCTTTCCCTCCCCTGCGGGGGCGCGGATTAACGCAGATATAAACGCGGATTTTCGCGGATACAAAATTGACGATAAGGAAATTTTAGAAATCGCCGAAAAAGCCCTTGATAAAAATAATTCTAGGGAATGGCACTGGGCACTAATGGATTATGGCGCTTACCTAAAAACCCAAGTTAAAAACCCAAACCGACGCGCGAAAAATTATTCCGTTCAATCAAAATTCGAAGGTTCATTGCGTCAAATCCGCGGAGCGATATTAAAAAATTTACTCAAAAAAGACCTAACAAAATTACAGATAGTAAAAATAATTAAAAAAGATCCACAAAAAACTAAAGTCGTTATTGAGGCCTTAAAAAAAGAAGGATTAATAAAAGAAATTAAAAAAGTATATTCATTAAATTAAAACAGGGGCGTTTAGCTCAGCGGTAGAGCATTTACTTGACGTGTAAAGGGTCGGGGGTTCGACTCCCTCAACGCCCACCCAAATAATTTATGTCAAAAGACATTAGAAAATCTGCTTTCATTAAAGAAGAAAAACGTGCGGAATATATTAAAAAAATTATCGCCTTTTTTCATAATGAGAGAGAAGAAGAGATTGGCGTTGTTGCCGGAGGACAAGTTTTGAATTTTTTTGAAGAAGAAATAGGAAAAGAAATTTATCAGAAAGGAATCGCAGATGCTAAAAAACTAATCAAAGAAAAAATAGAAGATCTAGAAATAGAATTTGACTTACTATCAGAAAAATAAAGATATATAAAACTACTATTAAATTGAGATTAAAATTATGGAGGAAAATATCTATGGGATTGGGGCAATAATCACTGGTATTATCATTTTTATAGGTGTTTGGATTTATGCAATTGCCTCATGGGGATTTCTTCTAGGAGTAATGATTGGCTGGCTTCCAGCAATGATTGCAGGGCTTATAGGTGGTATTTTATGGCCATTAATAATTCTAATCGTTGTTGGATTTATTGGATTAATACTACTATTCTCTAATTAAGTTATACATCCAATACTGAACATTTATGAAGAAAAGAGATCCAATAGTTATAATAAAGCTGTCGTTAAAATGTGCATTAGAATATTTACAAAAACTCAATGAAATAAGAAAAAAATATACTGAAGAAAAAATTCAAGAATCAGATAATTTGACTATTATTCATAGAGCTCTCTGGACAGCATTGATTATTGAAATAGGATGTTTGTTTGATACATATGATTCGAAAGAGAAAAAAGTTATTTCATTAAAAAAATTAAACTCACATAAGAAAAGAATCGATGAAATTCATGGAGAACAAATCATTTGTAGAATAATTAACACCCGAAAATCTTTTACGGCACACAAGGGAATACTAAAGAATAAGATTATAACAGCTGATGAAATATGCAATTCAAAACTTAAAAATTTATTAGAAGAACTTGAAGGATTAATAAAATAATGGACTTAGAAAAAATTTAGGGTATAATAAAATCATGTTTAACGAATACATTGAAAAAAAATTAAAATTGGCTCAATATAAAATCCTTGAAAATGGTGAGTATTTTGGTGCGATTAAAGGATTGCCGGGAGTTTGGGCAAATGCCAAAAATTTAGAAAATTGCCGAAAAGAGTTAAGAGAAGTTTTGGAAGATTGGTTTTTATTAAAAATTAGCTCTAAGGAAAAAGTGCCGGGCTTTGAAATGAAAATCGGAAATCACGTCAATGCCTAAGAGTATCTCTTGGAGAAAATTGGTACAAAAATTTCAACGACTTGAATTTGACGGCCCATTCTCTGGTGGCCGTCATTTATTTATGGTTAAAAAAGAATTAAAAGTTCACATTCCCAATCCTCATCGTAGCGATATTTCAAAACACCTTGTTGCAGAAATCTTAAAACAAGCTGGGATTTCTATCGAAGAATGGGAAAATGCCTAATATGGACATAAAAATAATTTACGAAGATTCTGATATTTTAGTAGTTGATAAGCCGGCGGGGATTATTGTTTTTCCTGAAGGCGTCACGCCCGCAGGCGCGACGGTTAAAACCCTCATCGACTACTTAATTGAAAAATATCCTAC
>CAYHFP010000060.1:0-4190 GCA_964355995.1 uncultured Candidatus Saccharibacteria bacterium
TTGCAAAATAATAATTAACTGTAAATTCCACATTTTAGCCAAAAATCTGCTATAATTTTTAGGCGGGCCTTTTGGCAAGCCTAAAAATTCTATATGGCAAGCATATATCCTGCGACGCTCGGTAAATAAATGCATTGCGATGTATTTATTTACCTCGCTATCCTCGGATATCAAATTTTTAACTTAAAATCTGAAATTTTCGCTCGAATTATTATTTTGTAAGAGGTCTCCTTAATTATAACAACTCACAATAATAATCAACAGTGCATAACTATTATACTGCAAATCATAAATGGATATTTAAAAACATTTTCTTGTCTTTTCTTAAATTTCTGGCTATAAATATTGCTATAATTTTTAGACGGAGCCTTTGGCTAAGTCTAAAAATTCTATCAAATTTCTATCTCAGAAATTTAAAAAAATCATAAGAAACCATTTTATGATTTACAGTAATTTTTTTATAAAAAAAATCCGCCGTGTGGCGGATTTTTTATTTTCAATCCGAAAATTATCGGTTGAATCTTGGTGGCTTTTTCTTTGACCAACATTCTCTGCAGTAGATTGGTCTGTCAGGAGCTGGTTCAAAAGGCAATTGTGTAATTTCTACACCGCATTCTGAACATTTCCAGTTTCCTTGCACCATTGGTGGTTTGTCACCAAAGCTTCCTCGATTGTTATCTTTGTTAAACATTTACTTATTGCTTATTTTAGACAAATTTTTTGTGAAATTTATCCTATGAGCAATTTTAAACTAATATATAACGACCTTTGACTCAAAAGTCGTTATTAATTGATACGACTTATCGTCTATGTTTAGTATATACCCTCTAAAGACGATGTGTCAATGAATTGTTTTAACGCTGTGAATTCTGTTGATTTTTAACTCAATGAGGCATAAGATGAACTTATGAAAAAACTATTTTTTATTATTTGCGCAGTATTATTTCTCGCCGTAGTTATTTTTTCTTTATATACTAATTTGTTTTTAAAAAAACAGGATAGTGTGCCGGCGATTCAAAATACCTTAGGTATTAATATTATTTCTCCAAAGCCTAACGAATTCATTTCTTCTCCATTAAAAATTGAGGGCGTAGTAAATGGCGGTGGATGGATTGGATTTGAGGCGCAAGTTGGAGTCGTTAGATTATTTGACGATAAAAATAATGAATTGGCGCTGGGACTTTTAACCGCCAAAGGAGAGTGGATGCAGGTGAAAATTGATTTTGAAACTGAGCTAAATTTTATTGCTCCAGAATCTGGCGCGGGAACATTGGTTTTTTATAATGAAAATCCAAGTGGCGAGCCGATAAGAGATAAAACATTTGTGATGCCGATTAAATTTGGTAAATAAAATAATTAAAATATTACCAACTCTCTGCTATCGCAGAGAGTTGGTAAATAATAATTCTATTTAAAAGTCATTCTCATATTCTGCAGAATATGAGAATGACTTTGGGGGGGGCGAGGGGAGGTAGTAAAAATATATGAAATTTCATATTTCGAAAAAATCAAAAATCAGCAATGCCCGACTTGGAGTAATAGAAACCGAACACGGAGTTATTGAAACTCCGTGTTTTGTGCCGGTGGCAACACAGGCAGTGGTGAAAACATTGACCAGTGAAGAAGTTTTGCAAACCAATTCGCAGGTTTTAATTTGTAATACATTTCATTTGCATTTAAAGCCAGGTGAAGAAATTATAAAAAAAGCCGGAGGCATCCATGAATTTGCTAATTTAAAAGTTCCGCTGATGACAGACTCTGGGGGATTTCAAGTTTTTTCTTTGGGGTTTGGGCGCGACCATGGTGTGGGAAAAATTGATACGGCTGAAGATAAAAAGAAAGTTATCAAAATAAAACATCAACCACAGAATATTAAAATTATGCAAAATGGGGTGTATTTTAAGTCTCCCATTGATGGCAGAGAACTTTTTATTGGGCCTCGCGAATCGATTGCCATTCAAGAAAAATTGGGCGCCGATATTATTTTCACTTTTGATGAATGCACTTCGCCGTTGGCGGACTATGAATATACTAAAAAATCTTTAGAAAAAACTCATAAGTGGGCGCAGGTTTGTTTGGATGTCAAAAAATCTAATCAGGCTTTGTATGGAATTGTACAGGGCGGAAAATATAAAGATTTACGTTTGGAGTCAGCCAAACTTATCGGCGCGATGCCTTTTGATGGTTTTGGAATTGGTGGAGAATTCGGTAATGATAAAAAACAAATGCCTAAAATGTTAAAATGGGTGATTGATGAATTGCCAGAAAAAAAGCCCCGCCACTTGTTGGGCATTGGACACTTAGAAGATATAGAAAAAATTATAAAATGCGGAGTGGATACTTTTGACTGCACCGTGCCAACGCACTATGCCCGCCGTGGAATTGCTTTTACATCGGAGGGGAAATTAAATTTAAAACAAACTAAATTTTTAAAAAAACGCGAGCCGCTGGATAAGGGTTGCGTTTGTAAAGTTTGTTTACATTACAAAAAAGATTATATTTGCCATTTATTTAAAGCGGGGGAGATAACCGCGATGAGTTTGTTAACCTTTCACAATATTTATTATTTCAATAATTACGTTGCCGAAATCCGCGCTAGGATTAAGAAAGGGGAGGTTTGACATATTCTCTATTTTGTATTAGGCTGTAAATAGAATTTTCGAGGGTTAGTTGTTCTTTTTTCCACTAATGGTGGAGAGGGTGAGAAGATGAAAAGTAAGTTTGAAAAATTAGCGTTTTTCTTAGTCGTCGGTTGTTTGGAGGTTCTGGTTCTTCATTTTTTCTTCTACTTGCCAATTTCGGCGATGACAAAAAAAATTAAACCACTCTCAATTGAGATACCGAAATTTGCTGGCAGAATCTTGGCTGAGAATCAAGTTCATCCTGGCACCTTTACAATTAGGGAAGATTTCGAAAATATTTCCACATGGGGCAATGATTCTATTTTGATCTACGGGCATGACGGAAATGAGGTATTTTTTAGGGCATGGAAGCCAGATGAAAAAACCAGTGGAGTTTTCAGATATTCATCAAAATCAGTTGACCCTTTTGGGCACAAGGATAGCATATTGTACAGAACAAAATTAGAGAAAAAAGGGGATGTTTTTATAGCATCTGCATATTGTAATGACCCAATAGCAATTTTGGGTATGATTGTTGGCGCCGCTCTTTCATTAGTATTAGTTATTTTCTGCCGGAGCTGTTTCTCTTAAGGAAGCGTTCTTGCGTCTAGTAATTGTCGTGTAGCTCGATGCTTGCATCGGGTTTTTTTATTGTATTTTTTGATTTTTTTTGGTTATTTAGATATAATCTAAATATGGATGGTGAAAATCAGAAAAATTTACGGCAAGAAATGAGAGAAAAAACTATAGGCTATATTTTAGCAGCCTTTGGTTTGATAGCTGGCCTTGCATGGAATGAAGCGATTAAATCTTTCATTGATTTATTTTTTCCACTTTCGGGAAATAGTATTTGGATAAAGTTTGTTTATGCCATTATAATTACTTTAGGGGTTGTCCTTTTAAGTTTTTATTTAATTAAACTAACCGATAAAAAAGAAAATTAAGATATGACAAAAAATATGGAGAAGGGGCCATCTGAAACCAATTCATCGACACCTGAATTCAAAAAACCAAAAAAAGGAGACTCTCCAGTAGATTTTGCGAGTCGAGAAAAATTAGATGAAGATGCAAGGAGGGCGGAGAGGGAGGAAGTAGAAAATCCGAAGAAGATAAATGACTTGAAGCAAGAGATAGATCAACAATTTAAAACAGAAAAAGATATAGTAGATGGGGCTAAAAAAACTGGAGATTATAGAAAGACAAGGGATTTATCGTGGGATGCCAAAAAGAAATTATTTGAGTATGAAACCACTCAAACAGCTGACCCAAAAAGACGTCAGGAATTTTTATCTGAAATGAGAACAGCATATGAAAAAGTAACTGGAGAAAAGGGGTTAAGCGACGAAGAAATAATAAAAAAAGCTCAAGAGGAAAATATTGAGACAAAAAATACTAAAGAATCTTCATTGAAAAATTCAGAAAAGCAGGGAGTTGAAGGCAGAGAATCGAAAGAGGATATTGATTTTAAGGAAGATGTTGCACCAGTAGATAATGAAGCAGCGGAAAGTAGCTTAGACTCAGGGAAACAGGGGGTTGAGTCAGGCGAAAGTGCCATGGCGGATAAAATTA
>CAYHFP010000061.1:0-3730 GCA_964355995.1 uncultured Candidatus Saccharibacteria bacterium
GTCAATTAGTAAAAGATTTGGCCAGCGATTATAGTATTTTAGATAATGGCAAAACTTATAGCTTCACCTTAAGAGAAAATATTTTTTGGCATGACGGAAAACCCCTAACCACCGACGACATTATTTTTACCATTAGGACCATTCAAAATTCAGATTACAAAAGTCCACTGCGCGCCAACTGGATAGACGTGGATGTAGAAAAAATTTCTGACAAAACTCTAAAATTCCACTTAAAAACTCCGTATAATTCTTTCCTTGAAAATGTAACCGTTAAAATTATCCCCAAGCATATTTGGCAAACTATCTTACCAGAAAATTTTGCCCTTTCTTATTATAATCTGCAACCCATTGGCTCTGGCATATTTGAGTTTATTAAAATAGACCAAACCAACACCGGCTTTATTAAAAATATTAGCTTAACTTCAAATCGCAAATATTATAATAACCCTTCTTATATATCTAATTTAGATTTTCAGTTTTTTGAAAAAAAGGAAGACCTTGTCGCTTCCGCTAATGCTAAAAAAATTAATGGATTTTCATTATCTTCATTAGACAATAATCAAAAACTAGCAGAAAAAGAAATTCGGCAAGGTTGGTTTTCTAATGAAAAGTTTTCTATTTATTCTTTTGCTCTGCCAAGATATTTTGCCGTATTTTTAAACAATCAAAAAAATTCATTATTTTCCGATAGTAATATTAGAAAAGCACTGGCCTATTCAATTGATAAAAACCAATTAATACAAAAAATAAGCGACGAAACAAAAACTAATACCTTAATAGTTGATTCGCCAATTTTACCAGAATTTTTTGGATATGCTGAGCCCAAGACCACTTACCCGCTAGATATTGAAAAAGCTAAAGCCCTTTTAGATAAATCTGGATTTAAAGCTAATAAAGAAGGTGCGCGTGAAAAAACTATTGTTAAAAAACCAGCCTTTCAATTTACAAGTTATCTTAAAGTGGGAAGCAAAGGTGCCGAAGTTACTGAATTACAAGCCTGTTTAAATCGCCTATCACCTGAAATATTTGGCGTTATACTTAAAGATGAAACTAGTGGAACTTATTCTAAGGCCACCGAAAATGCCGTCACTGAATTTCAAAAAAAATATTTACCCGAAGCTAAACCCACCGGAGAAACTGGAGCTGGCACCAGAAAAAAACTTAATGAACTTTGCTTGGTTACGCCAAAAAATTCACAGCCACTAACCTTTACTTTAGTTACGATTAACCAACCGCAGTTATTAGCCGTAGCAAATTCACTGAAGGATTATTGGCAGGCTCTTGGAATAACCATTCAAATAAATGCCGTTTCACTAACAGATTTAAAGCCTATCATCAAAAACAGAAGCTATGATGCCCTGCTTTATGGTCAAGCAATGGGATTTGGCGTTGACCTTTATCCATTCTGGCACTCTTCGCAAAGATTAGACCCCGGGCTTAACCTTTCATCATATGAAAATAAAGATTTGGATAAGCTATTAAAAGAAGCGCGCGAAACCACTGATGAAGCTATCAAAAAACAAAAACTAGAATCAGCGCAAAATATCATTGCCAATGATTCCCCTGCTATCTTTTTATACAACCCCGATTATGTTTACTGGGCATCAAGTAAGGTTAAGGGAATTGATACTGCAAAAATAATCGACCCCGCAAAAAGATTTTTAACTATCAATCATTGGTATATTAATACTAAAAGAGTTTGGAAGTAAAACTTTAATTTTCAATTTAACTTTATGCAAATGAACACTTTAGATAAATCAAATATGAGGCAAGTTATTTTAGATTCTCCCTTGCAAATGCAGGAGGGTTTAAAATTAGCCAAAGAAGTTTTTGTAAACGGAAATTTTGAGAATATAATCATTTGCGGAATTGGTGGCTCAGCTTGGCCAGCCGACATATTAGGAACCATTGCAAGCATTAATATTCCGGTTTATATGTGCAGAACATATAATTTGCCAGCTCAAGTAAACGCTAAAAGTTTAGTTATCGGCGTTTCATATTCTGGCAATACCGAAGAACCAATTGCCACACTTAAAGAAGCCTTAGATAAAAAACTAACCATTATTTGCATTGCCAGCGGAGGTAAAATTGAATCATTTTGCCAAGAAAACAATTTACCTTTTGTAAAAATTCCAAGTGGTATACAACCAAGAAGCGCCACTGGATATATTTTTTCAGCGCTGGCTCAAATATTATCAAACTTAAAAATTATCCCCGATTTATCTGATGATATTTTGGAAACTTCAAAAAAATTAGAAACCTTAAATTCATCACTAGAAGAAGCCGGTAAAAATTTGGCCAAAAAACTTATCAAAAAAATCCCCGTTATTTATACCTCTGATACTTTAAAATATTTGGCGATGGTTTGGAAAATAAAATTTAATGAAAATTCAAAAATTCCCGCTTTTTGGAATTATTTTCCCGAATTAAATCACAACGAAATGGTGGGATACACTGAATTTAGTAAATTGGGATCGGAAAACTTTTGTTTGATTATATTAAAAGATAAAACAGAAAATGCTCGAATTTTAAAAAGAATGGATTTAACTAGCGAAATTATAAAAAACTCAGGTGCTAATCTAGAAGTAATCGATATGGAAGAAGGTTCTTTATTATTTAAAATATTCTCATCGCTATTACTAGGTGACTGGGCTTCTTATTATTTAGCCCTAGAAAATGGCATTGACCCAACTCCCGTAAAAATGGTGGAAGACTTTAAGGCTTCAATGGAAAGATAAAACTACAAACACCACAGAATTAAATTCTCTTAAAACTAAAAATTAAAATCACTTCACTCACGTGACTCAAAACGTGGCGATACAAATAAAAAACCTCAAATCACAAAATTATTTCATGGCATTTCTTCTAAATTTGGAAGGTGAAAATTTGATAGAATTTTAAAACATAGTTCGCTACGTTTTAAAATTATTGCAGATTTTCAACCCAAATTTAGAAGAAAGGACTGAAATATTTTTAATGTGAATTTTGTGATTTGAGGTTTAAAAAAATATATGAAAACTGTTGGCATTATTGGAGGGCTTGGGCCAGAAACAACATCTGAATTTTATTTAGACATTGCTTTTTCTTGTCAGAAAAAAGACAAATCGGTAAGACCTCTAATTATTATTTCAAGTATTCCTTTACCTTGGGATATAGAAGAGGACTCAATTGGAAAAAACAAGGGTATCGAAAGATGCCTGCCTTTCATAGTTGATGAAGCAAAGCGCTTAGAAAAATCTGGCGCAGATTTTATTGTGATGGCGTGCAACTCACTACATCTTTTTATAGAAGAATTAAGAGAATCAGTTTCAATTCCTGTGCTAAGTATCGTTGAAGAAACTGTTAAGTTTTTGAAAAAAGAAAATATGCACAAAGTTGGCATAGTTTCAACTTCTGCAACAGTTGAAAATAAATTATACGAAAAAGCTTTTGCTGAAAATAACATAGAATATGTTGCTCCAAACGAATTACAGCAAGCAAAAATCGGTAAAATTATTCTCAATCTCGTTACTGGTCAACATAAAAACACAGATAGAGAAGAACTCATCAACATCATAAATGATTTTGAAGACAAAAACTTAGATTGTGTAATTTTGGCTTGTACGGATCTACAATTACTTATCCCGCAGCACCAAAGTATTAAAATATTTGACACCATGAAAATATTTGCTGATGCAACCGTTCAAGAAATATTTAAAAAATAGGAATCACTTCGCTCACGTGACTCAAA
>CAYHFP010000062.1:0-3724 GCA_964355995.1 uncultured Candidatus Saccharibacteria bacterium
TAAAATCATCCAGATGTTTTTCGCATTCTTTTTTTGCCTGTTCAACGGCTTCCTTAATCTTTGCTGTTGGTTTTTGCTGTGCAAAATTATCTTTCCCTGCCAGAGTAATAATTCTGGAAAGTAAATTACCAACACCCGATGCTAAATCAGAATTATACCGCTGTTCAAATTTTTCGTAAGAAAAATCTCCATCTTCAGTCGGGGTAATTTCACGGAGCAAATAATAGCGCACGGCGTCCACGCCATATTTTTTTACCACTTCAAATGGGTCCACAACATTTCCCAAGCTTTTAGACATTTTCTGCCCATCAACCATAATATGTCCGTGAATAAAAATCTGACTTGAGCTTGGCAAACCAGCTGACAAAAGCATCGCTTGCCACATTGAAGATTGTTGACGCAAATTATCTTTTCCTGCCACTTGCATACCCGGCCAAAATTCTGTAAACTTTTTTTCGTCATCTGGCCAATTTAGCGCTGAAATATAACTTACCAGCGCATCAGTCCACACATACATCACGTGTTTCTCATCGCCAGGCACACTCACGCCCCAGGGCATTTTTTCTTTTAAACGAGAAACACTGAAATCCTGCAAACCACGCTTAGTAAACTCTATAATTTCATTGAATTTAGTTTGAGGAATGACAAAACCGGGATGTGCTTCATAGAAATCCAATAGTGGTTTTTGATATTTTGAATAAGCAAAAAAATAATTTTCTTCTTCAATTACCTCAATTTGTAGATTTGGGTGAACAGGGCACTTTTCATTTTCTAGCTCCGAATCAGTTTTTTCTAGTTCACATCCCACGCAATATTTTACTTTATAATTTTTTTTATAAATGTCACCATTTTTTTGGCATCTTAGCCAAAATTCTTGAGCCGCTTTTACATGGTGCTCGTCAGTGGTACGAATAAAATTATCGTAACTTAAATTCAGAGCCATTTTTAAATCATTAAACTTAGGTGCATACATATCACAATAAGCTTTTGGCTCCATGCCCGCTTCCAATGCCTTACGATAAATTTTAATGCCGTGCTCATCGGTCCCCGTATTAAAAAAAACTTCAAAGCCTTGCTGACGCTTAGCGCGAGCAATAACATCTGCCTGAATAATTTCCATCGCAAAACCAATGTGCGGGTCAGCATTTACGTAAGGCAGAGTGGTTGTAATATAAAATTTATTTGCCATATTAATACGCGCTTTCCTCTTTTTTCTTAATTAAAAATTCTCTTGAAGTATCGTAAACAATTCCAAAAACAGGAACCACGAAGATCATCCCCAAAACTCCAAAAAGAGTGCCTCCGATTAAAAGTGATATTAAAACTAAAATAGGCGGCAGATCCAAAAACTTTTTCATTAAAAGAGGGGAAACTACATTATTTTCCAAAACTTGAACCAAGTAAAGGGCGCCGACAGCATAAATTCCTATCAGCCAAGAACTTGATACACCCACAAAAAGTAAGGTTAAAATACCAGTAATGAGTGGCCCAATATAAGGGATAAAATTCAAAAATCCAGAAACTAGCGCCAAAATTAAAGCATATTTTATGCCTAGTAAAAAGAAAATGGCATAGGAAGCGATGCCAACAAAAATACAGGTTAATAATCTAGCCCCAAACCAGCCCGAAACTTTATACTGAGATTTTTCAAAAAGATCTGTTATATAACTCTCATATTTTTTAGGAGCCAAAAGAGCCAAAAATCTTTCTGGGCCTTTTTCTTCTAAAGAAATATAAAAAGCAAAAACAAAAATTAATATGGTTGAAGAGACTCCACCAAAAAACACCGAAATGGCTTTGACAATACTTTTAGAACTCTCCTGAGATAGAGAAATCAGTGTTGTTATAAAATCCTGAAAGTTAGAAGCTACATCAAATCCTAAATTTTGCAAAATAGGATTTAGTTTTTCAAAATACTCCGGAATATTGTGAGCCAGTTGATTAATTTCAAAAGTAAAAATAGGAGCCGTAAGATAAATCATTAATCCCAATAATCCAAAAATTAAAACGTAGGTTGCTACCACCGCCAAAACTTTTGGCACTTTTATTTTTCTTAAAAAATTAATGGCTGGCTCAAGTAAAATAGAGATAATCAAAGCAAATAAAAACCAAATCGCAATATCTCTTATTAAAAAGAGCACATACAAAATAAAACCCACCACAAAAACTTTAATAATGGCTTCCCATGAAATATCTAATGTTTGTTCTGACATAAAATTGTCACCGAGTACTCAACCCGCCGTGACTTACGAAATGGATACCTTAAATTTTAAATGTCCATTTCGTAAGTCACGGCGATATGGTGAGTGCTTGGCATAATTTAAAATACAAGTAATTTTTGAAATTTTTCTTTATCTTTTTCTTCAACAGGTCCAATGACTGATAAATTTAACTTTTCTGGCACAAAAATATCTTCGGCCACTTTTTTAATATCGTTGATAGTTATCTTATCAATCATTTTCATTTTTTCTTCTGGAGTCAATAAAGTTTGACCCATCACTTCTTGATTAGCGTAATAAGAGGCCTGAGAATCAGTGCCATCAAGTGAAAGCGACATACTGCCTTTAATATAATCTTTAGCTTTTTTTAATTCTTTGGCAGTTATTTTTTTATCGCGTAAATCTTTGTATTCAGCCAGCACCAAGCCAATCGCCTTTTCTAAACTATCATTTTTAATTCCTGATTGTGTTACCAAATATCCCGTATCAGTGGTTGTGTCCACCGAAGTATGCACATAATATCCCAATCCATTTCTTTCGCGCACTGAAATAAATAAACGTGAGCTCATATTCCCTCCCAAAATAACCGACATAATACTTAAAGCATATCGGCGTGGATCAAACATATCATAGGCGCGCACTCCCAAACAAAAATGGGTTTGGTCTGTTTTTTTATGGTGCAATAATACTTCTGGTTTTGCTTGAAATTCTTTAACCGACACTTTTGGCATCGCCTCTTGGTTTTTTGATTTACCAAAATACTTTTCCATTTTCTGATTAATTTGATTTGCATTAATATCTCCAGCAATACAAATCACCGTGTTTTCATTTGAATAATGGGTTTTATAATACTGGACCACTTTTTCGCGAGTAAAAGCATTAATGTTTTCTTTTTCGCCCACAATTCTCCAGCCGGCAGGTGTATCTTTGTAAAGTAAATCTTCAAATAATTCACTGACATAACTAGAAGGCATATCCAAATACATATTTAATTCCTCAATAACCACGCCTTTTTCACGTTCAATTTCTTCGGCTTCAAATTTAGCATTTAAAAACATATCCGAAATCCAATCCAGCGCCACTTCCGTGTGCTGCTTATCAACTTTGGCCCAAAAGCCGGTAGTTTCCTTGGAAGTAAAAGCATTATACTGCCCGCCAATTTGGTCTAGGGTTTCAGAAATTTTTAAAGTTGTTGGGCGTTTTTTGGTTCCCTTAAAAAACATATGTTCCAAAAAATGTGAAATACCATTAATATCTTTGGTTTCATATTTACTTCCCGTACCCACCAAAACTAAAACCGTTACACTTTGCGCATTTTTAACTGGAACTGCAATAACCCGAAGCCCATTTTTTAATTTAGTTTTTTTGTATGGCGTCATAAATATATTTTTTTAATTCTTCTACTTTTACTTTTTCTTGTTTCATTGTGTCGCGGTCGCGGACTGTCAAATCACCTTTTTCTAAAGTGTCAAAATCTACCGTCACGCAAAACGGAGTTACGATTT
>CAYHFP010000063.1:0-3514 GCA_964355995.1 uncultured Candidatus Saccharibacteria bacterium
AAGAAAGCGGTGGTTGATTCTCCTGGACGCACGCCCAGGATAAAACCCCCCATTTTTTGTAAATTTTCGGAAATAGCTTTTGGGTCAAAAGTTACCGCTGTGTAAAAATAAGTAAATAAAATTACCAGCAAGAAATATAATACTCCGTGCACCCAAACATTAGCAAAAAATGAACCAATATTATTAGCGATATCGCCAACTGGGCCAGCGACGCCCCCGAAAAATCCAGCAATCATTGATGGGAAAAGCAAAATAGAAAGCGCAAAGATAATTGGAATTACTCCTGCAGGATTAACATTGAGTGGCAAATAAGTTGAACCGCCACCAAACATTTTTGAACCGCGCACCCGTTTAGCATATGATACAGGAATATTTCGGCGCGCTTCGGTAATTAAAACTACACCAGCAATAATGACTACTGACAAAACAAAGAATAAAATATATGAAGGAATTTTTGATGGGTCAAAGCTTACGAAAGTCTGGAAAATATTGGCTGGCAGACTTGCCACAATACCGGCAAAAATCAAAAGCGAGATACCATTACCCATTCCCTGTTCGGTGATAATTTCTCCAATCCACATTAAAAACATCGCTCCTGCCACAATGGTAATAATAGAACTCAATAAAACCGCCGGCGAAAGACCCGTAATAATTCCCTGTCTTGAAAACAAGGTCAACATTCCATAGCCTTCAAAAAAGGCTAGTGGAATAGTTAAAAGACGGCCATATTGGTTAAATTTTTGTCTGCCTGCCTCACCCTCTTCTTTATACAATTTTTCCAAAGCTGGAAAAATCATGGTTAAAAGTTGCAAAATGATAGTAGCAGTAATATAGGGCCCAAGACCCAAAAGCACAATGGAAAAATTACTCAATGCTCCACCGGAGAAAATATTCAAAAGACCAAAGACCTGATTTTCTAAAAAGAATTTTCGCAGATTTTCTAAACCAATTCCGGGAATTGGAATATTGGCGGCGACTCTAAAAACAACAAAAAGAAATAAAATAAATATAAATTTATTTCTGATTTCTTTATTTCTTAAAATTAATGCTAATTTTTGGTACCACACGTGAGTTTAAAGTTTTAAAGTTGAAAGTTATAAAGTCAATGAACTTGATAACTTTATAACTTGATAACTTTTAACTTATTTAACGGTGCCTCCGGCTTTTTCTACGGCTTCTTTTGCGCTTTTTGAAATTTTACAATCTTCTACGGTTATTTTTTTAGTCAGAGTGCCAGTTCCTAATATTTTCACTTGAGGAATATTTCCCTTTACTAAATTAACAATTCCTTTACTAATTAAATTTTTAGGATTTACCACATCGCCATCTTTCATCTTTTTTTCCAACACATCTAAATTAACAACCTGAAAATCGTTTTCTATTGCAAAGGCTCGGTATCCTTTTAATTTTGGATATCGTTTAATTAATTCTCGGATAATTGGCACCATTTTTCTTCCGGACCTGGCAGATTGACCCTTGCCTCCCCTTCCAGAATAAGTTCCTTTCTTGCCTCCTCGGCCAACTATTTTTTTATCTTTTGATTTGTGTCTTGGTTTTAATTCGTGTGTTTGCATTTCAATATGCGACTCTAATTTACGAATGACACCCGAATCTACGAATACCTATTTGTAAATTCGTGTGCGATTAGTAATTGGTGTCGCTTTTATTTCGCCTTAAGTTTCTTTAACGCTTCTATCGTTGCGCGCGCATTATTAAGTTTGTTCTTTGATCCTGAAAGAATTTTTGAAGAAACGTTTTTAATTCCTGCCAATTCACAAATAGCGCGCACAGCTCCGCCGGCCACCAATCCTCTACCTTTGCGCTGTGGTTTTAATAAAATTACGGCAGACCCTACTTTGGCTTCTACTTGATGAGGAATTGAGCCATCAACAATTACAATGTTGATGCAATTTTTCTTGGCACGCACTGTTGCCTTTTCAATAGATTGAGAAACATCCTTACCTTTATCAATTCCGATTCCAATTTTACCTTTTTTATCTCCGGCAATCACTAAGGCTCGAAATCGCATGCGCTTTCCGCCACCAGTAACTCGAGTAACTCGCGCCAAATCTAAAAGCTTAGTTTCGAATTCATCTTTTGGGCCAGCATTTCTGCCGCCAAAAGACTTTCTGATTGGCCTAAAGCCGTCATCAGACTTTACTTCTGATTTTTTACTGATTATAGGTTGTTTTATTTCTTCTGCCATATATAAATATTAAAGATTAAATATCAAATATCAAAATTATCTTTTTTACTTTTGATTTTTAATTTTTGATTTTTAATTTAAAATTTGAGTCCGCCTTCGCGCGCACCTTCGGCTACTGCTTTTATCCTACCATGAAAAATAAATCCACCTCTGTCAAAAACGACTTTTTCAATCTTTTTAGCAATAGCTTCTTTGGCTATTAATTTTCCAACTTCAGTTGAGTTTTCAGTTTTTTTACCTTTTTTCATTTTCATGTCTGAAATTGAAACTAATACTTTTCCACTTTCATCATCTATCAATTGCGCATAGATGTGTTGAGCGGACTTAAAAACACTAAGCCTTGGGATGGCATTGGTTCCGGAAATTCTGGACCTTATTCGCTTATGTATTCTTTCTCTTTTTGTTATTTTTTCAGACATGAAATTTTTTTTAAAATTTCACCGAGTACTCAACGTATTGAGTGCTTGGTGGTTATTTATCCCTTTGAAGCAACCACTTTTTTACCTTCTTTTCTTCTAACCTTTTCTCCTTGATATTTAATTCCTTTTCCTTTATAAGGTTCGGCTTTCTTGGTTTCTCGTATTTCGGCTGATATTTGACCAACCACTTCTTTGCTAATTCCAGAAACGGTAATTAAGTTTTTTTCTACCAAGAATTCAATCCCTACAGGTTTTTTAATCTTAACGGGATTAACAAATCCAAGATTCAAAACTAATTCATCGCCCACTACCGCAGCCTTATAACCAATCCCTTCAAGTTCTAATTTTTTTGTGAACCCATTACTTACTCCTTCTACCATATTAAAGATTAAAGCGCGATACAATCCCCAAAGTCCATGTTCTTTTTTAGAAAATTCTTTTTTAAGAGAAACTAAAATAGTACCATCTTCTATGGCAACCTTAATATCACGATGGATAGTCGTGGTTAATTCTCCTTTTGGGCCGGAAACTTTTATCACTTGGCCTTCAAGCGCCACTTTTACCGTAGCGGGAATTTGAATTATTTTTTTACCTATTCTGCTCATATTCGTGTATTTAGTATTAAGTATTTTGTATTAGGTATTTAGCCTACTAAATTCGTCATTATATACTACTTTTACTTCTTAATCAATCACCCAGCCACATTGCCCGCAGGCAATTTTATCGCAATAAAATTAATGCGTGGCTAGTTTTCTGTTTTCAAAGCGACGGCATTTCCCATCAAAAGACATTCGCCTAGCAAACCCCGATGTCTTTTGATGGAAAATGCCTAGCACCCTCCTCTACCAAATTTCGCAAATTACTTCACCTCCCAACTTTTCTTTCCTAG
>CAYHFP010000064.1:0-3318 GCA_964355995.1 uncultured Candidatus Saccharibacteria bacterium
AAATTATTAGTATCCTCAGAAATTACGCCCACTTTATTAATCAATAAATCGTAATACACGGCTTCTGATGGGATAAACATAAAAGCAAAATCAGTGGTTTTTTCTTCTGGCTTTACATATTTTGAAGTTTCATCAATTCGCAATTTTAAATCATTAATAAAAGCTGTTTCGTATCTCTTTTTTTCGCCAGCATCAGGTGTTTGAATCATTTTGTTATAATTATCTAACGAAAATTTAGAATCAATAGGAATAATTTGCTTGTCCACAAAAACCACTGCGTCCACCATGGTGCCATCTTTAAAACTATATTGCATTTGATAACTTCCGGGCGGAAGCACATTTTTTAAAACCGTTTCCAAATAATATTCTCCCAAAATGCCCCGCTGTTTTGGGTTTTTTAAAATATCTTGCAAACCCTTTAATTGATCAGCAAATCCAACTACCTGCCGATTAGTTTCATCCAGCTTAGCCAATCGCTCACGGACATCCCCAATAATTTTGGCCGATTGATTAAATTGAAATTGAGAATTTTTATTTGATTCCGAAAGTTTGGTATCAAGCACCTGAGAAATTTGATTAATTTGCTGTTGAAGCATTAAAAGGGCGCCATCATCTTTTTTTTCTGGCTCTACTTTTTTATAAAGCAACAAAAAAATGACAGCTCCAATGCCAATAATAATCACCAGATAAAAAATAATTGAAATATCCATTTTTCTTGAAACTTAATTCTTGAATCTTGAAACTTTGTGTCGTAACGTTTTTAAGTTTTAAGCTTTAAGTTTTATGATTTATTTTATATAAAAACCTCTACCAATAAAAATATGATATAAATTGCCAGTAGTAACAACCCCTCTTTTTTAGTAATTTCTTTACCGCTTTTAATAAAGATCAGAGACAAGAGGGCGGCAACAATTAAAAAGATTCTGGCGTTTAAAAATGGTGAAAAATCTTTAATTTCAAACGGTGAAATTAAGGCTAAAATTCCCAAAACTAAAGTTGCGCACACAATAACTGACCCCATTAAATTTCCCAAAACTAACCAATTCTTTTCTTTTCTTGCAGAAATAATAGAAAAATAAGTATCGGGGATAGCATTGCCTAATCCCACAATTAAAATTCCCACCAATGAAAGTGATAACCCCAATTTATCAGCAAAAAATTGAGCTGCCCAAACTACCGTCTGTGCCGAAACCACCAAGAGCGCCAAAAGGACAACTATTTTTACCACATTAACTAAAAATCCCCTAAAATCAGCCACAATACTCAAGGTTTTTCCATGATTATAGGCATCTTGAAATCTTTCTTTTTTGGAAAATATCCACCAAGCATACAAAATAAAGGCTAAAACAAGCACTGTGCCATCAAATCTATCTAAATTACCATCAAGGATTAACAAAAGTGGCAAAATGGCAATAATAGTAGTAAAAACGGCACTATTTTGAACCATCTCACTTTTAGCCAGCAAACTCCTTTTGCTAAAAAATACTGCCAGCGCTAAAACCAAGGTTAAATCCACTAAATTACCTCCCAAAATATCTCCCAGCGCCAATTCTGGCTTGCCTTGAGAAACCGCACTTAAGGTGGTAAACAAATCTGGCACCGAAATAGCAAAAGCCATCACAAAAAAGGCAATGATAAATTCCTTCCACTGCAAATATTTGGCTATCTGGATTAATGATTTCACTAGGCTTGAAGAAAGCCATGAAAGCAACACACAGGAAGATATAAAAATGAAAACGACAAAATACCAAGCCATCGTCCTTGAATCTTAAGTCCTGAGCCTTGAAGCTTGAGCGTTGAGCCTTAAACCTTTAGTCTTGAGCCCCATAATTAAGCTTCAAGTTTTAAGATTTAAGAATCAAGCTATCAAGTTTCAAGTTTCAAGTTTTAAGCTTTAAGCTTTATACATAATACATCCCTGAATATATAATTCCTAAAATAAAAACAACTATTAAGGGGAAGGCAACGATTTTTTTACCTCCCGTCTTTAAGTATATCAAAGAAATCAAAATTCCATCAATAGGAAGTAAAAATCCACCAACAAAAGAAATTAAAGAAATAAAAGAATGAAATCCCATCAAAAATAATATCAGTGGAATAAAACAAACCAAGGCCCAAGAAATAAATTCTGGTAAGCGCGCATCATACATAAACACTTTTTTCAATAAAAGCCCCTGCGCAATAAAGGCCACAAAAGTGGTAATTGCTCCAATAAAAAGTGCCAGCCAAACCACTCCTTGAGGTAAAAAATTATTAAGTCCGGTCAGCGCTGATTCCGTGGTGGCGTTTCCCGTAATACTTAAAATTAAAAAAATAAAAATCAAATAGATAACCGCCGGAATCAAAGTCCCCAAAATAATTATTTTTTTAAAAGATTTTTTATTGCCCTGCATCATTTCTTCTACTTCGGGAATCAATCCCACCCCCCAAAGCGAAAACATAATAGCACCATAGGGCAAAAACATCGTTTTAAAATCATTTACCATTGGCTGGACGGTAAAAATATTTTCTATTTTTATATTTGCAAAGCCTTTCATTAAAATAATCAATAAAATAGCCAAAAGTGACGAAATCGCTAAAAAATCAATCTTCGGAATAATTTTCTCGCCAAAATAAATAAAAATACTGGCAAAAGCAAAATACACCAAGACATATAAAAGCGGACTTCCTCCAAAAATGGGCGCAAAAATATTTGTCAAAAACTCTCCACCAATAATTAAATACACCAATAAAATCCCAAACGAGCCAAGTGTCATTAAAGCTAGTACGATTCTTTTAGCCCCCACACCCAAATAGAAGCCCACAAACCCCGGCCAGCGCTTGTGATCGGGCGTTTTAAGGCTTATTTGAGCGAAAATCACATGCACAAAAACAATAAACATTGTTAAAACAGCAAAATAAAAAAGCATAGCCCAAATACCAACTTTAATCGTAATATAAGGCAGGGACAAAAATCCAACTCCGATAATACTGCCAGCCAGCGTGGCTATGGGGTAAATATAATTTTTAAATAATTTTCTCAACATAAATACAATACTAATCTACGAATTAATGCGAATGCAACGAATACGGATTGGTGGCATTCGTATGCGATTTGCAGTATTCGTATTATTATATTATTTTACCTCTATTTAGACAAAACCGCAATTTTATGATAAAGTTGGAATGTAATTTCCAATTTTGAATTTTGAATTTTGATTGAATTTTTAATGACTTAATTTTAAAAATCTTCGGGTTCTAAATCTAAAGATTATAGAATTGGGAAATTATTTAAAAATTTAAAATTAAAAATTGAAAATTCCACTTTCGCCGAAGCGA
>CAYHFP010000065.1:0-3108 GCA_964355995.1 uncultured Candidatus Saccharibacteria bacterium
TCTAAGAAATATGGAAACGGGTGCGCAAAGAGAAATAAAACTTGGCAAGGTCGTAGCAGAAATGAAACAAAAAATAAATAAATAAGAAATTAGAAATATAGAAATATAGAAAGATAGAAAATATGCAAAGCATATTTTCGGCGCTCGCTTGGAATTATAAATTATAAACTTCGGTTCATAATTTACAAATCCTTCACTCGCTTGAAAATAGAATAGTGACGTCACGACGTTTCATATTCTAGATTCTATTTTCTAGATTCTAGATTCTCACATTATGGCATTAGAAGTAAAAAGAAAAGAAAAGGAAAGCCCTCAAAATTTGGTTCACCGCTTTACAAAAGTAGTGCGTGGTTCAGGCGTGCTTTTGCAAATTCGCGGCAAACAATTTCACAAAAGAGCTAAATCAACTTTAGCCAACAAACGCTCAGCATTACGCCGAGTGGATTTGAAAGCTAAAAAAATTATTGCTGATAAGTTAGCGAAACCCAAATAGAAATCAATGGGCGTGGCCCATTAGCGCCTTGCGCTTCAATATTTTATTTTTGGCGGTCGAAATAAAATATTGTGATTTATATATTTACCTCCGCTTCGCTTCGGGCTTGCATAAAATTTTGGCGTATCCAAAATTTGCAAGAAAATATAATTCTAAAACATATTATGAGCTTAAAACAAAAAATTAAGGATGATGTGAAGGAGGCTATGAAGCAAAAAAACCAAGAATTGGTGGATGTTTTGCGCATGACCTTATCTTCTATTAGTACTAAAGAAAAAGAAAAAAGGTATCAAATTGCTAAGGAGGACCCAGCTAAAACCGAAGAAGATTTAAATAAAGAATCGGAATTTAGTGACGAAGAAATTTTAACTGCCATTACTTCTGAAGTAAAAAAACGCAAAGATGCTATCGCACTCTATGAGCAAGGCGGTAGACCAGAATTGGCTGATAGTGAAAAAAAAGAAATTGCCATTTTAATGACTTATTTGCCAGAGCAAATTTCAGCGGATGAACTTAAGAAATTAGTGCAAGAATCTATCGAAAAAACTGGTGCTAAAGAAATTAAAGATACCGGTAAAATTATGGCAGACTTGATGCCTCAGGTTAAGGGTAAGGCTGATAATGGCGAAATCTCAAAGATTATTAAAGAATTGTTAGCAAAATAATTAAAGAAATTTTACTCTAAATTACTAAATTCTTTCGCGGTATTTTTTCTAAATTCTGAGATAGAAATTTGATAGAATTTTTTATCGTAGCCGTAGACTACGGGAAAAAATTATTGCGAATTTATAGCCAAAATTTAGAGAAAAGACCCGAAAAGATTTTAGACGAGAATTTAGTAATTTAGAGTATTGTTAATATGGATAACCAAAAATTACTACCAGTTCCAGAATTATTTAAAAAAAGTTTTGAATTATATAAGCCAAGAATTTGGACAATGCTTTTGTTGGGGTTGATTGGGTCTTTGGGCACCATGATTATTGGTGGTATATTTGGAATAGCTAGTTTTGCGACTTTCATTGGTGGCAGAGTACTACCGACGTTTAATTTATTAACCGCACTACTCTTTTTGATAGGCATTTTACTTATTATTATTTTAAATTTATGGGTTCAGATTGCTCTTTTTTATATGGTCAAAGAAGAAAATGTAAAAGTTAGCATCAAGAATTTATTGCTATCAGTTAAAGAAAAAATGATTTCTTATTATTGGATTGCTTTTTTAAAAGGCATCGTAATATTAGTAGGTTTAATATTATTTATTATTCCTGGAATTATTTTTTCTATTTGGTTTAGTTTTTCTCAATATGTATTTGTTTTTGAGGGGATAAAAGGCGAAAAGGCTTTGTCTCGTAGTAAGGAATTAGTAAAAGGCTATTTTTGGCCAGTGCTGGGAAGATTAGTAGTGCTTTTAGTGATTATGATGTTGATTTCTTCTATTTCAAAATTAGGATTTTTAATCAATTCTTTGATTACTATGCCGTTTGGGATTATCTATATTTATGTAATTTACGAAGATTTAAAAAGAATTAGGAGCTCTAAGATTTAGCATTTAAAAAGCCCCGCCCGCTGGCGGGGCTTTTGTTTTGCATATTTTGAGTAAAATACTTGACAATGGATGATAGTAAGTGTATGATTAAGATATAGATAAAAACAGCCCTTTTACATCTAAATATCGCTAAAATATGCCCAAAACTGGTCATAGCCAAAAGTCCTTCGACTACACTTAGGATTTCTGGCTATGACTGGTAATTTCGCCAGAAACAAGCGAAGCGGCAAAATCCTTGAAAGGACCAATGCCATGACTCTTGAACAATTAGTAGCTCTTCAGACCGCTCTTTTCTCGGGTGTTGATTTTTCCCAATTGGATTTTCCCCTTCTTCAGCAAATGGCTATAACACAGCCAAAGATCGCTGGCCAGCATTTTACCGCTTTCCTAAAAGCCGGTGCACGGATGCCTTTAGGCGATATGAAGATCGCCACCTCGCCTTTCGATCCCGAAACTTTTATTGGCAAGGGCTGGAAGCTTCTTGCTGAAGAACAGGACACGATGTCCGCCGTAGTTGGAGAGCTTGATTTGGCGAAGTGTGACTTCGCTAAGTGTCTCATTGGAAATGAGACGAGAATCACTGGCGAAGTGAAGCTCGCTCGCCTCAGGGATAGCAAGGTAGTCCGCTACGGCGCTGCGGTGTTTATGGGCTTATGGGTGGATTACCAGGCACACAAGAAAGAAAGCGTCCTGGAGAAAATTTATCAGTCCAAGGGCATCACCTATCTTGATTTCTTTGGTGATGTTCTGCTGGACCCGGACGGCGGCCGCTACGTTCTTTGTCTTTGTCGCTTTGACGGTGGCGTCTGGAGCTGGCGCTACCTCTGGCTCGACCTTGACTGGCGTGCCTATGATCAGTCTCTTGTCTCGGGGCAAGTTTCTTAGTTCTTGGTGCTTGGATTCTTTGGGCTAATGTCCTTAGATCCTCTGCACTTTGGAACGTCGTTAACTAAATCTCGTGTTTGCTTGCAAACACGAGATTATTTTTTTATAATAAAATCGGTAATAGGCGAATCATGCTTAAGACTACTGTTTTAAGCGGCCGAATCCAGTATCCATACATTGAGAA
>CAYHFP010000066.1:0-3014 GCA_964355995.1 uncultured Candidatus Saccharibacteria bacterium
CCCCCAATAGCGCTGGCGCGAAAACACCCAATCACGCAGTTTATACTGCACCGTTTTTTTACCAAAACCACTTTTTTCAAGATAATCAATAACTGGTTGGCGCGCCTCACTCCATCTTAGTCCTTTAAATTCATTTGGCTCCTGCAAAATTCCATTAGGCTCACGATAAAATATTTCTAAATTTTTAACCTTTTTAGCCAAATTTTCATCTTGAGGAAATAAAACTGGGTGCAGTGAAATATCATATTTTTTTGCAAAAGCAAAGTCGCGCTCGTCGTGAGCACTACAATTTACAATTCCCGTTCCATAATCCAAAACAACGTAACTGGCAACCCAAATTGGCAAATCGCGCCCAGTTCCACAAAAATTTTCTACATATCTTCCCGTAAAAATTCCCTCAATATCTTTTTCTCCCTCATACTTATTCTCCAATCTTTTTGCAATTATCTTTTTTGAAAATTCCATAACAGAATCTTCGTATTCTGTTCCTCCTACTAATTTTTTAAGCAAAGGGTGATCTGGAGCAATTACGGTAAAAGTTTGCGCCGCAAAAGTTTGTGGAATTGAATCGTAACTTTCAAATTCTATATTTAAATCTTTTACTTTACCCTTTAAATTAACCCCCTCACTCCTGCCAATCCAGTTTGTTTGTTGATCTTTAACTCTTTGCGGATAATCTACATTTTCTAAATCTTTAATTAATCTATCGGCATACTTGGTAATTTTTATCACCCACTGCACTTTATCTTTTTTTTCTACGGCTGTGCCACATCTTTCGCATTTGCCATCAACGACCTCTTCATTAGCTAGACCAATTTTATCTTTCGGACACCAATTAATCTTTAACGCCTGTTTTTCAGCTAAACCATTTTCAAAAAGTTTGATAAAAATCCACTGAGTCCACTTATAATAAGCTGGGTCAGTAGTGTTAACCTCGCGTGACCAATCAAAAGAAAGCCCCAAACTTTTCATTTGCTTTCTAAAATTATCAGTATTTTTCTTCGTTACCACTGCCGGTTGAAGTCCCATTTTAATGGCATAATTTTCAGTTGGCAATCCAAAAGCATCCCAACCCATTGGGTAAAGCACGTTAAAGCCCTGCATTCGGCGTTTGCGAGCAACTAAATCTAAACCAATATAAGGCCTGCAATGACCTACGTGCAATCCATCACCTGATGGATAAGGGAATTCATCTAAAACATAAAATTTAGGCTTTTTTGAGGCATTTTGTGCCTTAAAAGCAGAGGTTTTTTGCCAAACCGCCTGCCACTTTTTCTCAATTTTCTGAGGATTGTATTTCTGCATAATTGAATCATATTATCATAATATTTAGATAAAAAAAAGCGGTTTTAACCGCTTTTTTTACTTTTTAAATATTAAATAATTTCTTGGCGTTTTGAGTGGTTTTTTCGCAAACTTCCTCAAAACTAGCTCCTTTTAATTCAGCAATTTTTTGGATGGCGTGTTTTACAAATATCGGCTCGTTCCTTTTTCCAATTTCCTGTATAGGTGTTAAATACGGCGCGTCAGTTTCAACGACAATATTATCTAAAGAAATATTTTTAATAACTTCATCGATATTAAATTTAAAAATAATTCCGTTAATACCGATATAAAATCCCAAGGCAATATATTTTTGCGCCTGTTCTAAGGTGCCTGTGAAACAATGCACCACTCCTCGATGACCTAGATTTGATGTCAAAATTTCAATGACATCATCGTGCGCCATTCGGCAGTGTAAAATAAGTGGCAGGTTTAATTCTTTGGCCAAGTCCATTTGTTCTTTAAAAACTCTTTTTTGTTTTTCTTTAAATTGGGCCAATTTGGTAGCGGACTTTGGTTTATAATAATAATCCAATCCAATTTCACCAATCGCCACCACCTTTTTTGATTTGGCCAATTGGCGATATTTTTCTTTATCAAACTCTTGTTCTTTTAATAAAAATTCGCCTTCGTCCGGATCCGTTTTAGTTTTGACAAATTCCGCGCCCGCAAACATCGGGTGCAGTCCAATAGCGGAATAAACCCCTTCTGAGTATTTTTCTGCTAATTCAATCGATTGTTGGCTGGTTTCGTATTTAGTGCCAACATTGATCATCCAAATATTTTCAGCCAAGGTTTTTTTAATCACTAAATCGGCATCTTCTTTGAAAGCTTTAAAATTTATGTGGCAATGAGTATCTATAATCATGGCTATATTTTAACTTAATACTGAAAAAATTCAATGGAAAAGCGAGAGTCAATTGACTACTCGCTTTGTTTTTGTCCCTTTGAGATCCTTCTCATTTTTGCGCCCTCCTTGGCATTTTCTCCTACGACACGTCACTCGCATCTCGAGGCGTTGCTTCCGGCTCTTCGCCGGCGAAGTTGCGCCGAATCGCGTCGTAAACCTCGCGACGGTGCACGGGGACTTCCTTCGGGGCTTCGATGCCCAATCGCACCTTGTCGCCACGGATTTCCACCACCACGATCGTAATGTCATTGTTGATGACAATACTCTCGTTCTTCTTGCGTGATAACACCAACATTTGGCTCTCCTTGCAGGAAGGGGTAAAGCTAGGTAATCCACCTAGCGGGAGGGAATGAACTGATTAATTTATACCACAAGCTAATAGTTATTGCAACATTACTCTAAACCACAAAACTCTTTCGAGGTATCTTCTTTCAAATCTGGAAGATGAAAATGTGATAGAATTTTGAGGCTTAGCCAAAGGGTCCGCCGAGAAATTATAGCAAAGTTTCAGCCCAGATTTGGAGAAAAGACCCGAAAAGATTTTAAGCGGGAGTTTTGTGGTTTAGAGTAATCTTGGGAAGAGAGCTTCCGACTTTTTAGTTTCTAAAACTTTTTTCATCTTTTCTGACGTTTCTGGCAAGAATGGTGAAAGCAAATCAGAAATTTCACTTAACGCAAATAGACAATCCGAAACCACTACGGAAGAATTTTCGCCAGCCTGCCAAGGTTTTTCTTCATTAATATATTTATCGCAAAAAGTTATCAATTCCCAAATTGATTT
>CAYHFP010000067.1:0-3007 GCA_964355995.1 uncultured Candidatus Saccharibacteria bacterium
TTTCCATATTAATAAAAAATTGAAATAAAATTCCCAAGAAAGCGCCCCACACAATTCCCAACCCCCAATTCGAAGAAAGATATGGCCATAAAATCACTTCACCTGACCCGAGTCCCAAGCCCAATAAAATAAAGCTGGGGCCAATTAATTTTATCAAAGGCAAGGCCGGTGGCATCAATTTTTTTTCTGTTTTTAGCATAAAAAAATAAATAAAACTAATTTATAGTGTGCTCTAAAATAGCATTCTGTTCATCAAATAAAACTTTCCCGCTAAACTTTTTGTTTTCTAAAAATAAGGGTAACCAATATTTATCATCGGCCCACATTTTGTCATACGGAATATCTTTAATAAAAAACCACTCTGGCCTCATCTCTTCGGTTTCAGTAGGGATGCCCTCAAAATCTACGGCTTTAAAAATATTCACTTCCAAAACACCTTCTTTGCCCGCCCATGAAAATTCCAGAAGACCTAACTTTTCTATGTTGCCAACCGTTATTTCTGCTTCCTCAAATAATTCTCTTTTGGTGGCTTCTTCTATGGTTTCGCCCTCATTTACCTTTCCGCCAAACCCATTCCACTTCCCCATTCCAAAACCACGCTTTTTTATTCCCAGCAAAACGCGGTCTTCTTGGTGCACCATACAAAGCGTCATTATTTTTTTAGCCATATATTTTTATGTTCCTGCGACGCACCGGTTAAGTGCATCAATTTGATAATTATATTCTAAAATAATTGCCTTGGTTGTTTCATTTAAAGAATTATATTGCGCCACCATGGCATTATACTCATCCACCAATTGATTATATTTTGGTGATTTTTGATTAGTATTATTAATTTCTTTCTTTTTAGCTTCTAATCCTATCACCATTTCCCCCAGCGCATTATTATTAACCTCAATTTGATTTTTTAAACTCATATTGGCTTCTGGGCAAGCAGAAAGTGGCAATCCAAATTCTTGCACACCTATCCAAACGGTCTGGCCATCATAAGTCCCCTTAATAACAGCCACTCCAATTTCAGTAAAACGGTCATTTAATATATTAGCGCGGTGACCTGGGCTATCCATCCAAAGTTGAACGACTTCCTGCTCATCTTTAAAATTCCCTAAGATCAAATTTTCGCCCTCTACAATATATTCATAACCATGACTTTTAGCTAATTCTCCGGGGCCAATTCCCGATGGAGAAATATGCTCAAAATATTGTTTAGCAAACATATCTTGTGCTTTTGCTAGAGCTGTGGCATTTAATTCTTCATTTTCGAAAAGGGGTGGAAGCATACCATTATTATATCTTTGAACATTAGTTTGGGCGATAATTTTGGCTTTCACTAAAACCACCTGATTTTCTTTTCCTCCAATTTTTAATGGAGCCGGCGCTAAGACACTTTTTTCAATGTTATCAATAGTTTTTTGCCAATCAATTTTTTGCCCACCAAAAAAACTATCATAAAATTTAGCAATATTATTTCGAGAATAAAAAGCAAAACTCAAAACCAACAAAAATAAAAGTAAAATTATTATATTAATTTTTTTCATTCTGCAATACTTTATATAAATTATTTAATATCTTTTTATCTTCACTGATAATCATTGGCTCATTTACTACTTCATTTTCTGAAAAGAATTTACCATATTCACCTTCCATAATTTTAATTACCTTTTCAAAATTATCATCAACTTTTAGGTAATACACATGGGCTATCCAACCAGAAACTGGATTTTCTAAAAAATAATATTTTTCTAAAAATATATAATCCTTAGGAGTAAAGCACATTTCTTCCTGAATTTCTCTCTCTAAAGTTTGTTCTGGGGTTTCCCCTTCTTCAATTCTACCACCAAAAAATGCAAAGTGATCGGGCAGAACCTTTCTATCTTTCTCTCTTTTTTGTAAGTACACAAAAATTTCATCGTTATTAATTTTATAAGGTATTAAAACTGAAACTTCTCTTTGATTATTCATAGAATCAGAATTCTAATTTTTGTTTTTCAAAACCAAATAACTTTTCATCTATTAATTCAATTTTTTGGGGTTTTAATTGATACCAAATATGACCTTTTAAATAATCATCGGTTTCTTTGGGAACTGGCTCCCCTAATTTTTTATAAAAGCTTTCTGCTAAATCATATCTTACTTCAGTGATTTTTTGCGCTGTTCCAGAAAACTGGATTCCCAGATTATCTTCCTGTATTGTGCTAACAGTAATCGTTCCAGCCACATTCGTATTTTTTTCAACAGCCTTGGAATGCCGTCGGAAATCTTTTGACATCCAATAGATATTTAAATCTTCATCAAAAATATAAATCACATCACAAACCCAAACTCCACTGTCGTCCACTGTCGCCAAACTCATCAAATAACCTTTTTTCAAAACTTCTTTAATTGAGTCTTTTATATTATTCATAAAATTTTTTCATAGCTTTTTTATTTCCCATGGCATTTTTTAAACTTTTTTCCTGACCCACAAAAACACGTGTCATTTCTGCCAAGATTGTGTTCGGCTTTTATCACCGACTTTGCCGATGGCTGACTTTGAACCTGTATGCCCGCCTTTAAAATATTATCAATAATAGTGGCATCTATTTCTTCTGATAATTGACCAAATAATTTGTGCCCTTCATTTTTATATTCAATTAACGGATCTTTCCCGCCATACGCTCTTAAACGCACCGAGTCCCTCATATGTTCCATATTAGAAAGATGATCCTGCCACAAAGTGTCTATTACTTTTAAACCAATATATCTTGTCGCCTGTGCAAAATTTTCCTCGCCAAGCTCCACTTCTTTTTTCTTTAATTCTTCCTCATTTTCTTTGTAATTTGCTATTTGCAATTTATAGTCCAGCAAAAATTCAGTACGTTTTTTATAAATAATTTCTCGGTGCTTGTTCATCACGTCATCGTATTCTAGTAAATGATGGCGGGCATCAAAATTAAAGCCCTCAATTTTACTTTGAGCACTTTCAATAGCTCCTGAAATAATTCCGGCTTGAATTGGCTCGTCTTCT
>CAYHFP010000068.1:0-2886 GCA_964355995.1 uncultured Candidatus Saccharibacteria bacterium
AGTGACGTCACGACGTTTCGTATTCTAGATTCTATTTTCTAGATTCTAGATTCTCGCAATATGGCTAAATTATTTTTATTAAGACATTTAAAATCGCAGTGGAATAAAGACGACCGTTTTGCGGGCTGGGTGGATAATCCCTTATCTAATGAGGGGCGCGCGCAGGCTCTAGGAATTACTGATCAATTAAAAAATCAGAAAATTGATGTGGCTTATTCTAATGCGCTCGTGCGATGTCTAGAAACTGTTTTGCGAGTATATGAAAATATTGAAGGAAAATATCCATTATTTATTCATATTGATGGTGGGAAAATGCAGGAGTGGGGAAATTATACTGGCACGGGGATGGGAGAGGTTCCATTTTATGTAACGGAAAAATTAAATGAACGATATTATGGTAGTGTGCAAGGATTAAATAAGCTTGAAACGAAGAAAAAATACGGAGAAGAATTGGTTCAGCTTTGGAGGAGGGGATATAAAGATACAGCGCCTGGTGGAGAAACGATGGAGGATACTTGCAAAAGAGTTTTACCATTTTTTGAAGAATATATTTTGCCTGATGTGAAAAAAGATAAAAATGTGTTGGTGGTGGCAAGTCATAATAGTTTGCGAGCCATCGTAAAACACATCGAAAATATTTCTGATGAAGACGTAGTTAAATTAGAGTTGCCGTTTGGGGCGTTGGTGGAATATGATTTTGATGGGCAGAATTTTCACTCAGTTAAATAATTTTCAACAAAAATGAAAATTAAAATTTGTTGAATTTTATTTAACCGGGTAAAGTTGCAATAAAATTTCCATACGATATAATAAAGAAACAAAATTAAATAAAAATTGAAAAATAAAGCGATCCTAATATACGAATGACACCCGAATCTACGAATACGAAAAACGGATTGGTAAATTAGTGTGCGATTAGTAATTAGTGTCGCTATAAGTCATGTTAAAAAAAATAATGCATAAGTTAAATAAGGATTCACTTTCAATTATTGTGGCCGTTGTGGCTATTGTGATTGTTGGAGTTTTGGTTTTTGGAGGGTCAAATCCAACGGTTAATAAAGTGCTTTCATCGCTTAATCTTGGAATGTCTAGCGAAGCAATTGCTAAAAAATCAATAGAACATTTAAATAAAAATGTTTTACAAAATGGCCAAACAGCTGTTTTGGTAAACTATTCCCAAGAAAGTGGTTTAGTAAAAATGACCATAAAAATTGGTGAAAGTAGCTATGATAGTTATGCAACAAAAGATGGAAAACTTTTGTTTCCACAAGCTTTGCAAATTGGCCAATCTTCAAGTGACCAAGTTGCCGCGGACCAGAATCAAGCAGGAGAGCCTGTGAATGTAAAACCAGCTGATTTGAAAAAAGCAGATAAACCCATGCTTGATGTATATGTAGTTTCAAGATGTCCATTTGGTCTTCAAATACAACGAGCTGTTGCTGAAGCCGCTAGAAGTATTCCAGCTATTACTGCTTCTATCAAGATAAGGTATATTGGTTCGGTTGCCGGTAACACTATTACCGCAATGCATGGTGAGGCTGAAGCGAAAGAAAATTTGAGACAAATTTGTATTCGCGAAGAGCAACAGAGCAAATACTGGCCTTACGTTGATTGCCAAATGAAAACTGCAAATTCTGAAGGCACTTGTGCGACTTCCACTGGAATTAATATGACAAAATTAAATGCTTGTATTGCTGATACTGCGCGCGGAGTGGCTTATGCTCAAGACGACTTTACTTTGGGTGCTAAATTTAACGTACAAGGTTCGCCAACATTAATTTTAAACGAACAACAAATTTCTGAATTTGATTTTGGTGGAAGGTCAGCCGAAACAATGAAAAAACTTATTTGCGAAGCTTCAACAACAGCTCCAGAATTTTGCTCAACAAAATTAAGCGAAGCTCAGGCAGCTACTAGTTTTTCAACAACATATTCAACTGAAGGTTCTGGCGCTTCTGGTTCAGTCGCTGTTAATTCTGACTTAACTAATTGTGCACCAGCGCAATAAATTTAGTGAGTAGTTGGTAGTGAGTAGTTGGTAGAACGTAAAACGTTCGTCTTCTACTCACTACAAACTACAAACTACAAACTAAGTTATGGTAACAATATATTCAACTCCAACGTGCGTTTACTGTGACCATCTTAAAAAATATCTTGCTGAAAAGAATATCGGTTTTGAAGAAATCGATGTTTCTTCAAATGAGCAAGAATTAGAAAAAATGGTAGCTATTTCTGGGCAAATGGGTGTGCCAGTAGTTGATATTGATGGCAATGTGGTTATTGGTTTTGATAAAGAAAAAATAGACGAACTCCTCGGAATTTCTAATTAAGAATTTTGAATTTCGAATCAAATTCGAATGTTGAATTTTCGAAACGTGTTTGAAGGATTAAGTCATTAAAAATTCAATCAAAATTAAAAATTAGAAATTAAAAATTAATTTTTATGTCAATTAAAATTGCAATAAATGGTTTTGGTAGAATCGGCCGGCAGGTATTTAAAAGAATTTTAGAAGAATATCCTGATTTAAATATTGTGGCGATTAATGATTTAACCGACACTAAAACTTTGGCGCATCTTTTAAAATACGATTCAAGTTACGGAGTTTTTAAAGGAGAAGTAGAGCCAACCGAAAATGCTATTTTAGTTAATGGCAGTGAATACAAAATTTTTGCCGAAAAAAATCCTGAGAATTTACCTTGGAAAGATTTAGGCATTGATATTGTTTTAGAATGCACTGGACTTTTTTCTGATAAAGAAGGCGCGCAAAAACATATTACCGCCGGCGCAAAAAAGGTTATTTTATCAAGCCCAGCCAAAGAAAAAGAAATCCCCAGATCGGAAGAGCACACGTCTGAACTACAGTCACGTGAAACGCTCTCGTATGC
>CAYHFP010000069.1:0-2803 GCA_964355995.1 uncultured Candidatus Saccharibacteria bacterium
CCGTTTTAACGCCTAAATAAAAAAATGGCCAAGGGCCAAAAAGATCCCACTGTTGGCGCAACCAAACTAACTTAGATTTTTTAGGAGAGATGTCGGGAACAGTGGTGATGCCTACTACCCGATTTTTCTCCTGCCTAATAATCTCTGCCACGAACGAAGGGTGAAAAAATGGCTCCTCAACAATGACAAGATAAACTCTCATGCCCTTTTTATAGAATAATCTTCAAGCTTATCAAAATTAAAATTACGCAAAAGAACTTCAAAATCTTTTTTAATATTACGCAGATATGGAGTATAAAATGGATGACGAAACAAAAAGCTCAAGTTTGGATAGGTAGCTTTTCGTGGAGGAAAAATCTGCCAATTATGAATAAAAAGAACGGCGCTCCTGCCCATTTTCTCATAAGCTCTAAGAAAATATGACATGCCCAGACTCCCAATAAGAGCGGCAAAATAACTGGATCCAAAAGGAACCTCTTTGAGCATCCGGGAAAAATTCATTGGCCGTGGCCAAG
Source organism: uncultured Candidatus Saccharibacteria bacterium (assembly GCA_964355995.1). Lineage (GTDB taxonomy): Bacteria > Patescibacteriota > Minisyncoccia > Minisyncoccales > Staskawiczbacteraceae > VGLO01. The sequence continues at coordinate 516 of CAYHFP010000069.1, forward strand.
TAATTTCTTCTTTGGAATCGCGTAATCTAAAAGTAGAAACTGGAATTTCTAAAACACCATCAACGGGTTGTATCCCAATATCGCTATGATAAACAGAAGAACTGTAGCGAAAACCGGCTTTTTTAATTATCTCATAACCGCTGCGCGGAAAATAAATCACTGGAGCCTGAAACCCCCTGGGCTGAAACTCTTTCAAGAAGTGGGCCGAAAGAGCTAATTGCTTTTCTATTAGGTTTTTATTTTTCAACAAAACATGGGTGTGAGTATGATAAGCGATTTCGTGTCCAGCCCTTTTTATTTTTCTAATTAAATCCGGATACCACTCGTAAAGTTCTCCGATAATAAAAAAGGTTAGTTTGGTATTATATTTTTCTAGAAGCTCTAAAAGGCGACAGGTGGAATCCACAATATAGCCGCCGTCAAGTTTTTTTCTCTCCTTTTGGGAGAGATTATGAAACTCCTCTAAATCGGGATAAACCCAAGATTCAAGATCAATGGCATAAAAATGTTTCATTTTTAAAGGGAAACTTTAAACAGATTAACACTATCCAATTAAAAATTCCACTTTCGCAGGATTCAAAAATTGCTTGATTAATTATTTTCTTAATGATATATTGAATCAAAGATGAGAAAAGTTAAATTACTTTTTACCAGTTTTTATTTGGGGTTATTGTTTATTTTTCTTTTAGCAACCAGTATTACCGCTCAAGAGCAAAGCTCTTATGTGTTTTTTTACCCAGTGGTAGCAGGCAAAACAGAGGGTGACAAACTTTATACTTTAAAACTGATTCGTGATCGCCTAATTGTTCTCTTTACTTTTGGGGACGAGAAAAAATCGGAAGCCAATTTAAAAATTGCCACCAAAAGACTGCTGGAAGCAGAAAAACTCTTTAAGACCAACAAAACCCATTTAACCCAAAAAACTTTAAGTAAATTTACTAGCAAATTAGCGGCGGCCTACGATTATGCCATGAAAGCGAAAGAAAGCGAAAGCTTTCCCGAACTTCTTGACCAAATTAGCCGAAATACCCCAAAATATCAGATTGTCTTAAAACAGATGCTAGCCATCTCTCCGGAAAATGAAAAAGATCTAGTCGAAGAATCAATTGAAAGAGTCACTGAAATCCAAACCAAGGTTAATCAACAACTTAAAGCAGAATAATTCGCCCCACCGTGGAGCTAACTCACAAACAGAAAAAATACCTTAAGAAAAACCTCAAACGCTTACCATTAAGCAAAATTAGTGCCGAGCTTAATGTTTCAGAAAAAGAAATCATTGATTTTCTACGGAGACACTGGCCAAAAGAAAAATTCCAAAACTTTCTTAGTCAACAAAAAAAGGAAGCTGAAAGAGTAAAAATTTCTCCTGATTTGGGCAAGAATTTTTCTTTTTTAAAGTGGCTTAAACAAAATTGGCTGGCCATAGTTTTTTTAGCTCTCTTAGTTGGGCTTACATATTTTAACTCGTTGGGAAATGATTTTGTTTCTGATGATATTTCTGGCATCAAGGAAAACACAAACCTAGGCAACTTCTCTTCTCTCTTTAGTAACCCATTGACCTTTTTACGAAATCTATTTTATTTTTTAGTTTTTAAAATCTGGGACCTGGAGCCTCTTTTTTTCCGTTTAATCAATGTATTTTTCCATCTTGGTTCAGTTTGGCTGGTCTATCTTATAATTTCTCTTTTAATCAACCCGACTGTCGCTTTTCTAACCGCTAGCATTTTTGCCGTCCATCCTATTTTAAGTGAAGCCGTGACTTGGATTTCCGGCGGGCCTTATACCCAATACGCTTTCTTTATTCTCGCCTCTTTTGTACTTTATCTTCTGGGCGCAAACAAAAACTCTTTAAAAATTTATCTTTTTTCACTTTTTGCTTTTTTCTTGGCGATTTTTTCAACCGAAAAGGCCCTCATTTTTCCTTTTATTCTTTTACTTTTTGAATTTTCTTTTAATAGTCTTTCGAAGAATTGGCGAAGAGTAATACCTTTTTTCTTATTAGCATCTTCCTGGTTTTTTATTTTTTTCTCTCAGGGAGCTTTAACGGGAAGGGTCACCACCCTACAAACAGAATACTATCAGAAACCAGGATTGGAAAACCCTCTAATTCAAATCCCGGTTGCTCTATCTTCTTATCTCGAATTAATATTTTGGCCGAAAAATTTAACTTTGTACCATTCAGAAATGATGTTCACGCAAGTGGAATATTTTCTCCGGGTGGGTATAACCATTGTGCTTTTTACCAGCCTCATTTTTTTCTTCAAAAAAAACAGAATAGTTTTCTTTTG
>CAYHFP010000070.1:0-2704 GCA_964355995.1 uncultured Candidatus Saccharibacteria bacterium
TCTGAACAAATAAAATTCTCATTATCCTTCATTTATCTTTTTTACCAGTTTTAAGAGCTTCTTGTCTCACCAACTCTTCGATTTTTTTCTCCATTTTACGATTAGAAATATAATTTTTGAAACCCAAAAAAGCCAAGATCATAAAAGCAATGACCATTAATAAATCCATCACTCGAGCGAAAAAAAGAAGCTGAGAGATTGACCCCAAAATTTTAGGAAAGAGAGTAAGCATCATAAAACCCACCCAAAGTATCAACCAAAAAAAAATTTCTAAGCCATTTATTTCCTTGCGTTTAAAATGTAAAAAGGCTACATAAATCATAAAAAGCGCAAATAAAACGGCCATAATTTGAATACCCAAAATGTTCATCTAAATACCCACCTGGGAATATCCAACAAAACTCCTAAAGCATCCAGGACGGTAGCCCCTTTATACTTATCGATGTAAACAGTTTCGATTGGAACTTCTGTGTATTTTAACTTATTTTTCCCGACTCGAGCAACTATCTCCGTTTCTAAGCCGTAACGAGCCGAATCCCATCTTATTTTTTGGTAAGCCTCAGAGGTAAAAGCCATAAAGCCACATAAAAGGTCAGAACGGTGAACACCAAAGATTAAAGCAATCAGAAATGTAGCAAATCTATTACCTAAAAATCTGACAAAAGGCATCTTAGAATCTAATTGCCGTGCCCCAAAAACAACCTCAAAACCCTCGCCTAATTTTTCAACAAATTCCGGAATTTGTTTTGGATCATGCTGCCCATCTGCATCCAGCAGTACCACTAAATCAGCACCAAGTCTCAACGCAGCCTCTACTCCGGTTTTAGCCGCCGCACCCTTACCTAGATTTAAACGATGGTGCAGGCATACAACCTGGGCCTTCTGGGCAATTTCTTTCGTTTCGTCTTGAGATCCATCATCAACCACAATAATATTTTTAGTAAATTTTTGAGCCCCTTTGACTACCCTCCCAATTCTGGGCGCTTCGTTGTAGGCAGGAATAACAATAAAATACTTAAGGTTTTTCTTCATCCTACCCAATACCCTCGAGTGAAGAGAATTGTAGAGATAGCGAATAATAAAAAGCTCAAAGCAAGCAATAACCAACGAATTTTCTTCGCTTCAATCAAAGCTAGGACAATAAAACAAGGAAACAAAACTAAAACAAATCTCGGCATCGACAGCAAGGTGCCACTAGTGGTCGGAAAAATAAAAGCTAAAAGGGCAAAAACAAGATATGGAAAATGAATTTTACGCAAATAGGCAAAAACTAGAAGTACTAAAAATCCAACCGTAGTTAGAAATTCAAGCCAAATCGTAAAATAAATTGGATCAGGTTTTGTGGTAAGAAGCATCTTTAAATATCGCCAGAAAACTTGATAAAGAGGAATTATTTTATCGACTGACTGAAGATGGGCAAACATTAAAGAATCATTATAATTAATTGCCAAAAATCTCATGTAAAAAAGTAAACCCATGGCGACAAGAAAAATTGGGATTAAGCTCAATAAACTTTGGACTTTTAACTTTGGACTTTTAACTTTTTGTTGTTCCCACCATTCCCACAAAAGAGCTGGCAGTAAAAATATCCCCACCAACCTGGTAGCCGAAGCCAAGGCGCCCAAGATTCCAGCTAACCACCAATTGCGTTTTCTGGCAAAATAAAAAGAACTTAAAACTAGAAAAAGAAATAATGATTCTGTATAAACTACAGAAAAGAAAAATGAAGTGGGAAATATCAAGAAGTAGACAAGGGTTCTTTTAACAATTTTTTCGTCAAAATCGAGCTTAATTAGTTTATAAAAGAAAAATAAAGCTCCCAGAAAGCTAAACCAAGAAATCATTAAACCCGCTGTTAAAGCCCGGCCGCCAAAATATGGAGTCAAAAATTTAATGAAACCTGGATAAAGTGGGAAGAAAACCTGCTGATAAATTCCGTAACCATTTTTGGCGATATCCAAATAATGAATGCCATCAAAATTGGCGCGAGTCCAAAAAATTGGAGGATTCACTATGTCTTCCCGCTCGGCATAGATAGAATTAGTGTATTGCATTGGAATAAGTTGCCCTAATCCTGCAAAAATGACAATTAAAATTTGCCAAACAACAAAAATTTTTAGAACAAAAATTAATGGCTTTTGCTTATCTAATTGAAACCACTTTTTCATATACTTTGATTGTTTCCAAAGCTGTCTTCCGCCAAGAAAATTTTTTAACTTGTGTAAATCCTTTTTTAATCAACTCCTGGCGCGTCTGTTCATTATGAATCAGATTTGCGAGTTGTTGAGTTATTTCTTGTTCGCTATTCGGATCAACCAGCAAGGCAGCCTCGCCACAAACTTCGGGTAAACTGGAAGTGTTAGCAGCTACTACTGGACACCCACAAGCCATCGCCTCCAAAACTGGTAAACCAAAACCTTCATAAAGAGATGGTTGACAATAAACTGTAGCCAAATTGTAAATTTTAATCAAATCTTCTTGTGGAATCCAACCCAATCGAAAGACTTTTTTATCTAATTTCAACTCTTTAATCAATTGAACTATCTGCTTTGCCTCCAGTAGATTACCCTCTTTAAACGCCTTTCCAACTAAAACCAAACAAGATTTTTGCGCCTCGAGTGATGCAAAAGAACGAATTAATTTTGGTATGAGATAGGAAGAGCGTCGTGTATGGAAAGAGTGTAGATATCGGTGGTCGCCGTAT
>CAYHFP010000071.1:0-2579 GCA_964355995.1 uncultured Candidatus Saccharibacteria bacterium
CGGATAAAATTAAAAATGCAAATAGCCTTGAGGAGTTAATCGATATTTTAAAACCAATAAAAAGGGGCTTTGGATTTTCATTGGCTAATGGCGGTTTTTATCGCGGTAAGTTTGGGGGACAACCAATCGCACAGACAATAAGCCGTATTGAAGAAATTCGAAGGGTGGCAATGAGTCTTCCAATAGGCCATGCAAAAAACTTTGGGGATTTTGTTGATAACGGCCATATCGCTTATAATTTAGAGGATGTCCCAGAAGAGGGTGGCTTAAAAGATAAAGTAAAATTTTTACTAGGTGAGCAGCAAAAAATTAATGAACAAGAAGCAGATAGACAGGAGAAAGAAAGGGAAAACAATATAAATTTGGAAGAGCAAGAAAACATAAGTTCTTATTACGAGGCCTTGGGTCTTCCTTCTGATAGCAGTATGGAAGAAATACAATCGGCGTATCGCGCATTGGCAGCAAAAACACATCCAGATGCCGGAGGTAAAGCAGAGGATTTCAAAAAAGTTAATGAAGCCTATGAATTTTTAAAAGAGAGAGATAATAAAAAATAAAAGATTATTTAAAAGATGGAAAATAAAAAACACACGTTGCCGGATTTGCCTTATGCCTACGATGCTTTAGAACCTGTAATTTCTCGCGAAATTATGGAATTGCATCACGATAAGCATCACGCTGGATATGTTAAAAATTTAAATGATGCTTTGGATAAATTCCCAGAATTGTTTGAAAAAACGGTAGAAGAATTATTGATGAATTTAAGCGAAGTGCCAGAAGAAATTCGCACAGCGGTCAGGAATAACGCTGGCGGGCATGTAAATCATTCAATGTTTTGGGAGATAATGATTTCGCCTGGTGCTGGCGGTGCGCCCGCAGGTGCGCTGGCTGAAGAAATTAATAAATCTTTTGGCAGTTTTGAATATTTTCAAACTAAATTTAATGACGCTGGCGCCAAGCGTTTTGGCAGTGGCTGGGTGTGGCTGGTAAAAAATAAGACTGGCGAACTGGAAATTATTTCTACTGCCAACCAAGATAATCCGATGAGTGATGGACATAAAGTAATTATGGGAAACGACGTTTGGGAGCACGCCTATTATTTGCAATATAAAAATGTGCGAATGGATTATTTAAAAGCGTGGTGGAGTGTGGTAAATTGGAAAAAAGTAAACGAAATTTTTGATAAAATTTAAATCCCAATGACCAATGTCCAATGACCAATGAAATGCCTAAAAATCTAAATGACCAAATTCGTTTTGGAAATTTAATCATTAGAATTTAATTGGGAATTGGGGTTTGGGGATTGGGAATTCAAAGATGATTACACTAGACGACGTTAAAAAGAATCCGCAAATATTGGAATTTATCAACCAAACCGAAGAAGCAATGGAAGCTTTGTCTTATACTAACCACGGCTTGCGTCACTCAAATGTGGTTTCTGAGCGCGCTATTCAAATTGCTAAAGAAATTGGTTTGCCAGAAAGAGAGGGGGAGCTGGCAGCGATTGCCAGTTTTTGCCACGATATGGGAAATTTTATGACACGAACCTATCACCATTTTTTTGGCGCGATGCTTTTTGGACAAGTGTATACCAATCAATTTGACCCCAAAGAGTTAGCTATGATTATGCAGGCCATTAGCAACCACGATAAAGAAGAAATGAATTTTACTCATACGATTTCTGCTATTTTGGTTTTGGCAGATAAATCGGATGTTGATAGATCTCGGGTTACTCGACAAGATGCCGAGAATTTAAAAAGTGATATTCATGACCGCGTAAATTATGCGACGACAGAAAGTAGTATAGAAATTGAAAAAGCAAAAAAGAGAATTACGTTAACTCTGAAAATTGATACTAAATTTTGTCCGGTTATGGAGTATTTTGAAATTTTTACTGAAAGAATGGTTTTTTGCAGAAAAGCGGCGCAGTTTTTGGGGTATGATTTTGGATTGGTGATTAATAAATTTCAATTATTATAACATGAAGGCCACCGGGGAATTTTACGTGATTTGTGATAATATTCGGAGTTTGGAAAACGTTGGGTCTATTTTTAGAACGGCTGACGCTTTGGGAGTTAGTAAGCTATTTTTGTGTGGAATTACAGGCAGGCCTCCAGAGGATAAAATTTCTAAAACGGCCCTGGGCGCAGAAAAAACAATTCCTTGGGAATATCATAAACAAACGTGGAGATTGATAGAAAAATTACAAAAAGAAAAGGTTTTTATTGTGGCACTTGAACAGGATAAAAAGAGTATTGATTATAGAAAATTGAAATTGAAATTTCCTTTAGCTTTGGTGCTTGGACATGAGGTAAAAGGTGTTTCAAAAAAAGTATTGGCCCAGGCGAATAAGATTATTCATTTGCCGATGAAAGGTAAAAAAGAGAGTTTGAATGTGTCGGTGGCTTTTGGGGTAGCCGGGTATGAAATAGTAAAAACGAGAAAATAGAATCTAGAAAATATGCAAAGCATATTTTCGGCGCTCGCTTGAATTTATAAATAATAAACTGCGGTTCATTATTTATAAATCCTTCGCTCGCTAGAAAATAGAAAATAGAATTGTGACGACGTCGCATTTC
>CAYHFP010000072.1:0-2547 GCA_964355995.1 uncultured Candidatus Saccharibacteria bacterium
GATTTTTTATTGCTAACTCGGTTTTTCCACTCGTTCAACCATAAAATGCACCGTTTCATTCATATTTACGGATTCAATGGAAATTTTCGGATAGCGATTTTGAAAAACCCTAAAAATTTCATCTGCAAATGCCTGACCAATGTTTGGCACGCGGTCAAAATCAAAGATAATTTTTTTAAATTTCTCGAGGCCAACAAGTATCCGACGCGCTTGCGACCGCGACACATACGCAGCGCCCATAGTAAACAATCGAACATGAATTTCTGTTTTATCAAAGGCGTAACTGCCTGGCTTTGATTGATACTTTTCAAAGATTTTATTCAAATGCCGGTCGCTATTGCGCGCAATGGTAAAAACAACGCGCGTGCCGCGATTAATTCGCTTTTCTTCCTGAAAAAAAATGTCGGGAATTGTATTATCAACGATCATCCGGTATCCAAAGCTTTCCAAAACAAAACGGTCCGCCGCCTTAGAAGTAAAAAAGATACCCTCGCCTGTGTGCGTTTTTGGGTCGGTAGTAACTTTACCTTTTAACAAATCCTGCATCGCCTCTAACTCCGACTTAAGATGACTTTGCCTCATTACGTTCTTAAATACACCAACGCCAAAATCGCTCACCGCGAACCGAATCACGCCACTATCGTTTTCAATTTCAACTTCAATATTTACTGACTGCGAATGTTCAATGGCATTATTAAGCATTTCGGAAAACGCATAGCGTGCAATGCTTTGAATATTTTCTGGCGCAGTGTGAAACGCAGGAAACGCGGAAACCAAATTATCAAAAACTTCATGCTCCTTTATGTTTTTATTTTTGAGACGGCGTCTGACCGCTAAAGGGCCAATTTTATCAACAAACTCCGGCAAAGTATAAAACGCGGATCGGGTTGAACCGAACTTCACTATCTCACCGGCGTTCGCCATAATACGCAGGGTTTGACTCGCATACTGACGAGTAAAACCGAAGTGTCGAGCTATTTCCGTTGAAGAAGCCCGCTTTTGGGTTCCAAGAAGCTCTTTAATCTTTAGTCGTATGTCCATATAGACACAGTGTATTCCTCTTAGAAAGAATTGTCAAGTAGTTAGATGTAATTGTAAAGTTAATTGTAAAGCACGATCTAACGAAATGAATCGCCCCACTGGCGATTTATTTCGTTTTACTCCAAGATCCTATCGTCGCTGGCATTATTTTTCCTTAAACACGCATACCGGCGTGCGTGTTTATTGCGTTTGTTTTAAGCGGTAAGTAACGCTTCGGCCGGCTTTGCCAACCTGCTCCGCTTTCCCCTCTTTTTCCAACTCATCCATATATTTTACCGCTGTCCGGCTGGCAACTTTTAGATATTCACGAATATCGGCGTTTGAAACTTCATTTTTCTCTGCAAAAAATTTTAAGATTTTTTCTTTATTCGCATTTTTCCGCACCGTCTGATCTAACGCCGCCGCGCAAATCCCCACAATTTCCTCACGATTTTTACGCGAAAGCAAAATTACGATAATCACGATTCCGAGAACGATGAGAATTGTTTGAGTCATAGATTTACTGTCCTAATTTTCTTGGCCGTCCGTAGTCCTTCGCTAAGCTCAGGACGAAGGAGGGTAGTTTTAGCAAAGGAGGGTTCCCGCCCAGGTTTTTCTGGGCGAGGCTCGCTCTTTTCTAGAACGGCGACTTTTTGTTATTTAAATAGAATCTCAAAAATCAGCTTTTTTATATAAGCGACGGAGGTAAAAATTGTTCTATTTCTTCTTGCCGCAATAATCTAACATCGTCGGCGACACTTGAAAGACCGTATGACTGTCCTTTAGGGGTTCCTACGTATTGAACTTTTTTGCCAAAAGCCTGAACTTCTTCAACCGCTGCCACTAAATCCGTATCAGAACTCACCAAATAAGCAATATCGTATTTATTCTTTCTGGCAAACCTGATCATTTCTACGGCCAGACGGACATCAACACCTTTTTCGTGATAAGTTTTATCTGGATGACGAATAACCTGGCCAAAGGTAATAACAATATTCTGTTGTTGGAGCTTCCCAATAAGCTTTTGCTGGTCGGCATATAGCTGTTCGCTTTTGGGGTTATTGCGTTCTCGTTTTACCGCTCCAAGATAATACCTGATTTCTATTAATTCATTCGGTTTAACTAGCCACCCAGCAAATTTTCTAAAATTAAAATCAATTAAGCTATATTTTCCCCCAAGTTTAGATGTTAAGTCTTTCAATTTGAAATAGAAATTACTACCGTCAATAAAAACGAATGCTCTTTTATTCATAAAAAAAACCGCCGTCCCAGCGAACTGAGAAAGCGGTGAGATTAACTATTGTAATTATAGCAACGCCAAAACCCCTGTCAAGCCCTTTTGTTTGTGATTTATTTAGGTTAAAATTCGACAAATTTTCCATAAATTTTACGCCTCAATTAATTTCTTGCCCTTAACTTTATCCTTTGCCGATTTCAACGCCATTTTATAAATGAATCTTGATGGCGTCCTGTAAGCCGTCTTCCCTTTTTGAGCTCGATTGGAAGAATAATTTAGATCGGAAGAGC
>CAYHFP010000073.1:0-2526 GCA_964355995.1 uncultured Candidatus Saccharibacteria bacterium
CAATCACACGCTTTTTGGCTATATTCCTTCGTTTTTTCAGAAATTTGCGAAATTATTTTTTGAGCCGTAGGCTTTGCAAAACTTTGTTGGCTCAAAAAAACCATTGCTAATAAGACAGCAATAATAACAATGTTTTGCACAAACCCGTTTTGATGATTGTCATTTTTGTAGTTCATAGTCTCACTATCATTCTCATATTCTGCAGAATATGAGAATGAGATATTTTGTCGCATAATAGAAACCCTTGCACCTTCGGTGCTCTATAATAATTTTTAAAACTCTACTTTACTTCGTAAATTTAAAAATTATTGGGTTTATATATTTTCCTCCGCTTCGCTACGGGCAGACATTCGTCTGAAAATATAGAAATTCCTTATTTATTTCAAATTCAAGATTATTATACCATAAATAAATTGTAACAAAAAAGCCCGTCGATGTTTAACACATTACAACGGGCCTTGCCTCATGCGACAACTTTGACGATGCCGAAGATTGCCGAAGTCACCCCAAGTGCCAGCCCAGCGGCGGCGAGATGATCCTCTAGTGGAATGAGTTTACCTACATCAGTGGAACTCAACACTAGAGAAATTATTGCCGCACTGATGGCATAAAGAACAATTTTCCGAAAGCTCAAGCCAATCACCCCCTTTCGCATGGTGTTTGTTATTGCACCATCCACAAATTGAGATGGACTGGCACGTTGTGCCCCACCATTAATTTGGCGATTTCAGCCAAATGAGTGGCGAAGCGAACTGGCACATTCGATACGCCAGCACATTGGCCAATCGTGATGTGGGGAGTTGAAACCATTTCTTCTCCCGCTACGAGGTCAGGTTTCCCCAAGTGAGCTCTTGTGAAATGTGCCTCAAGGCCATTAAGACCTTGCTCTGTGAAAAAATCACGAGGGACGTTTCTCTCTTCACGGTAGGCCATAACAAGCTCTTCGGCGACAAAGATATAGTCAATGATCATAAGCACCTCCTAGAATTAATGGGTTTTGACTCTGTATTGATTATACTCCTATTATATATTCTTGTCAAGCCTTTCGTCGTCATTCCCGCGCAGGCGGGAATCCAGCGTTAGTTACTTTAAAATCTGGATTCCCGCCTTCGCGGGAATGACGAACAACGAAAAACCCCGCGAACGGGGTTTTTTGCTTTGTCGCATAATAAAAATATTTACGCTAGTAAATTTATGGCGTCTTGGATTCTTTTGAGGGCTCTCTCTTTTCCTAAAATTTCAGCTATTTCGAATGGGCCAGCGGAGGCTGGTTTGCCAGAAAGTGCCACTCTTAATGGCCAGAGCAAATATCCTTTATTTTCTAGCGGATAATTTTTGCCTAAATTAAATAATTTGGCTTCTTGAAATAATATTTTTTCCAAATTTTCTTTGTCCCAAACTTTTAATTCTTCCAAAACTTTTGTGCAAGCATTTAGGGCGTCTTTTATATCCCTATCCCCCATTTTCAGCCATCGCAAAGTTTCTTTATCATAAACCAATGTTTCTTGGAAAAAATAATCGGTCATCAAAGAAATATCGGAAAGTTTTTTAAGTCTTGGTTGATGTAGGGCAATAATTTGCTCTAGCTGATGTTTGGTAAACTGCTCTAAATCCAAACCGGCTAAAAATGGCCGACATAATTCAGTTAATTTTTCGACCGATTTTTCACGGATATAAAAACTATTAATAGAATCTAATTTTGCCACATTAAAAACCGCGCCGGCCTTTTGGACTTTTTCCAGAGAAAATTCTTTGATTAATTCTGGCAATGAAAAAATTTCTTTTTCCGTGCCGGGATTCCAACCCAGCATCATTACAAAATTAACAATAGCTTCTGGTAGGTATCCTTTTTGATGGTAATCAGCTAACGCAACATCACCAGCGCGTTTAGACATTTTTGATTTATCAGAATTTAGCATTAATGGCAAGTGAGCGTAAGTCAAACTATTAAATCCCAATACTTCTTGTAGTAAAATTTGCCTTGGTGTATTTGAAAGATGCTCTTCGCCACGAATTACATGACTAACCTTCATTTCGTAGTCATCGATGACTACCACAAAGTGATATAGCGGTGTTTCTAAATTTTTGGCAATCACGATGTCGCCCAAAAGTGCCATATCAAATTCAACATCACCGCGAATTAAGTCTTTAAACTTAACTTTTTTATGTTCAACTTTAAATCGAATCACACCACTGGTATTTTTTTTATCCCGACATTTACCATCATATTTTGGTGCCAATCCCCTCGCCTGCTGATCCTGGCGCTTAGCTTCTAATTCTTCGGTAGAACAATTACAAAAATAGGCCTTTTCTTCTGCTAGTAACTTTTCTAAATACTTTTTATAAACGTCAGTTTTTTGTGATTGTTTATATGGACCAAAAGCCCCACCAATATCTGGTCCTTCATTCCACTCAATGCCAAGCCATTTTAATTCATCTATAATTTCTGGAACCCATTTTAATTCAGAACGTTCTTTGTCAGTGTCTTCAATTCGTAAAATAAATTCACCATTATTTTGTTTGGCA
>CAYHFP010000074.1:0-2502 GCA_964355995.1 uncultured Candidatus Saccharibacteria bacterium
AGCCATTCCAATTATTGAAACTCAATTGGGCGATGTGACTGCCTATATTCCAACCAATGTTATTTCTATTACCGACGGGCAAATTTATTTGGAGAGTGATTTATTTTATCAGGGCACTCGTCCGGCGGTAAATGTGGGATTGTCTGTTTCTCGTGTGGGAGGCTCCGCACAAACAAAGGCGATGAAAAAAGTGGCGGGGAAATTAAGACTTCAATTGGCGCAATTTAGGGAATTACAAACCTTTGTGCAATTTGCCAGCGATGTTGATGAAGCGACGAAAGAAAAAATTCACAAAGGTAGAATTATTTCCGAAATTTTAAAACAAAGTGATTTGACTCCACTGCCATTTGAAGAGCAGGTGCTGGTTTTGTATGGTGCACTAAATGGTTACTTTGATAAATTTAAGCCAGAAGAGGTGGTCGAAATAGAAAAAAAGTTTTTGGAATATACGCGTGATTTAAACCAAGAATTATTAGATAATTTGAAAGAGAAAAAAGAAATTACCGAAGAAATTGAAAAAGAAATGAAACAGGTGATACAAAAATTTATTGAGGCACAATAAATTTAATTTGAAATTTGAAATTTACAATTTGAAATCAATTTGATAAAAAAGTGAATTTTAAATAATTAAAACCCGACAAAGTGTTTTAAAATTTAATAATTTAGTTATTGATTATTCATTTCAAATTTCAAATTGTAAATTGTAAATTAACTTCATGGAATCCATACAAAATTTAAAAAAGCGAATTAAGTCAGTTACCAACATCAATAAAATTACCAAAGCGATGGAATTGGTGGCGGCGACCAAAATGCGAAAGGCACAAGAAATTGCCTTGGCTTCGCGTCCTTATGCTTTTACAGCTTTGGATTTGTTGGCCAATATATCTTTGATAGAAAAAGAATTGCCAGAACTATTACACGAAAGAGAGATAAAAGCGGTGCTGTTTGTAGTTATTGCCTCAGATAAGGGATTGGCAGGAGCTTTTAATAGTGCACTTTTTAGAAAGTTTGAGAAACATACCAAAAAACATTTAGAAGAATATAAAAACGAGGAGCATCTTTTTGTGGCGGTGGGAGAAAAGGCTTTCCAATATTTATCAAGAAAGCAATTGAGCGTTGTGCAAAAATTTACAAATTTTGGAGATTTTACTGAATCTAATCAGGTGCATCCGTTAACGGATTTTATGGTAAAAGGGTATTTGGAAAAAAAATGGGACCGGGTTATTATCATTTCAACGCATTTTCATTCGGCATTAAAACAAGAATCAATGGTAAAAAAAGTGTTACCAATTGATTATGCGGACCTTAAAGAAACCATTAAGGAAATTCTTCCAGAAAATGGCAGATTCGCCGAAATGATAAAAGAGCAAGACATCAACTTTAATGAAAGATTGGAAAATATCAACGAATATGTAATTGAACCTTCGCCAGAAATTGTTTTAGAAAAATTAGTAGAGCATTTATTTTTTATGCAGGTGTACCATTTAATTTTGGAAGCTAATGCATCCGAACATTCAGCACGAAGATTGGCGATGAAAACGGCATCGGATAACGCGCAAGATTTAAAAGAAAAATTAAATTTACAATACAACAAATCCAGACAAGCCGGAATTACCAATCAAATCATTGAGATTACTGCTGGGTCAGAGGCCCAGCAGTAACCGAGTACTCAAAGCATTGAGTGCTCTGGTCACTAATTGCAGAAGCATTATCTTAAATTTGAAATTTGAAATTAATTAATTTTTTATAATATGAACAAAGGAAAAATAATACAAATTATTGGGTCGGTGGTGGATTGTGAATTTGAAGAGGAGGCAGGCCCTTCGACTTCGCTCAGGGCAGGCTTGCCGGCGATTTTCAATGCTCTAAAAGTTGTTGGACCAAGCGGCTCGGTAATTTTGGAGGTGGTAAAGCACTTGAGCCAAACTACGGTTAGAACTATTTCCTTACAATCAACTGATGGTTTAGAGCGTGGACTGGAAGTGAAGGACACAGGAAAGCAAATTGAAGTGCCAGTTGGACAAGAAGTATTGGGAAATATTTTTAATGTTTTAGGACAAACGCTAAATAAATCTGATAAAAAATTCAAAACATTTTTACCTATCCATCGCACAGCACCATTGTTTGTGGATCAAGCCACTAAAACCGAAGTTTTTGAAACGGGCATTAAAGTAATTGATTTGCTGGCACCTTTTATTAAAGGAGGAAAAATCGGGCTTTTTGGTGGCGCGGGTGTGGGAAAAACGGTTTTGTTGATGGAACTAATTCGTAATGTGGCGGAAGAAAGTGGGGGAGTTTCGGTGTTTGCTGGCGTCGGAGAAAGAACCCGCGAAGGAAATGATTTGCATGAAGAAATGAAAGCCAGTGGCGTGCTTAATAAAACCGCTTTGGTATTTGGGCAAATGAACGAGGTGCCTGGCGCCCGCGCCCGCGTGGCTTTGAGTGCCTTAACAATGGCAGAATATTTCCGTGACGAAGAGAAAAAGAATGTACTTTTATTTA